>CBFHCK010000068.1:0-9559 GCA_965653955.1 uncultured Spongiibacteraceae bacterium | reverse complement strand
ACCGAAGAGCGCCCGAAAAGTGGCGGTCCCGAACCGGTCAATCCGTTATTGAAGCGAGCGGTCGAGCGTATCGACGAGCTGTTCAACAGCGATGCGGAAATTACCGGGCTCAGCACCGGTTTCAAAGATCTCGATGCGATGACCTCGGGCTTGCAACGCGGCGATATGGTCGTCGTTGCCGCGCGACCGTCGATGGGGAAAACCACCTTCGCAATGAACTTGGTCGAGCATGCGGTGTTAAGCGGGACTAAGCCGGTGATCGTGTTCAGCATGGAAATGCCGGCGGAGCAATTAATCATGCGTCTGTTATCGGCAATCGGACGTATCGATCAGACCAAAGTGCGCAGTGGCCGACTCGACGATGAAGATTGGCCGAAGCTCAGCGCAGCCGTCAGCAAGTTAAAAGATCGCCCGTTGTTCATCGACGACACGCCGGCGCTATCGCCGATTGAAATTCGCTCGCGTGCCCGCCGGATCGCGCGTGAGCATGGCGATCCCGCGATGATGATGATCGACTATCTGCAGTTGATGCAGATCGCCGGCAGCACCGAGGGTCGTACCGCCGAAATTTCGGAAATCTCACGTTCGATGAAAGCAATGGCGAAGGAATTCAATTGCCCTGTCGTTGCGTTGTCGCAGCTAAACCGCGGCGTCGAGCAGCGGCCAAACAAGCGGCCGGTGAACTCCGATCTGCGCGAATCCGGCGCTATCGAGCAGGACGCGGACGTGATCATGTTTATTTATCGCGACGAGGTTTATAACGAGGAGTCGCCGGATAAAGGCGTTGCGGAAATTATCATCGGCAAGCAGCGGAATGGCCCCATCGGTACCGCGCGGCTCGCCTTCATCGGTAAATACACGCGCTTCGATAATCTCGCGATGAGTTACGGTGGTGGCGACGGGTACTGAGTCGCTCAGTGCTCGAGCGCTTCGTCGTCCGTATTTCTCGCAGGTTTGATGACGCGGCAGAACATCAGCCCCGCTTCGAACAACAGCCACATCGGCAGAGCCATCAGCGTTTGCGACAGCACATCGGGCGGCGATAACAAAGCGCCCGTTACGAAGCAGCCGACAATCACATACGAACGCTTTTTCGCTAGCGCCTCAACCGACGTGATGCCGCTCCATACCAGCAACACCGTTGCGATCGGAATTTCGAATATCACGCCGAACGCGAATAGCATTTTCAATGCGGCATCGAGAAATTTGCTGATATCGGGTGTGTAGGCCACGCCTTCGGGTGCGGCGCTGCTGAAAAAGCCAAAGATCAATGGGAACGCAACGTAGTAGGCGAACGCCATCCCCACGTAGAACAGCAGCACGCTCGATAAAAATAACGGAATCGCAAAACGTTTTTCGTGGCGATACAGGCCCGGCGCAATAAAGCTCCAGATTTGATACAGCAAATACGGCATCGAAACTAATAGAGCCACGACGAGCGTTAGTTTGAAAGGCGCGAAAAATGTGCTCGCCACTTCGGTTGCGATCATCGTGCTGCCAGCAGGGAGCAATCGGCGCAGCGGCTCGGAGAAAAACGCATAAATTGTGTTGCTGAACGGCAACAGCGCCGCGACCAGCACTGCGATCACAACCAGGCTGCGCATCAGCCGCGAGCGCAATTCGGTCAAATGCTCGACCAATGGCATGGGTGTGTCGCCGGTTTCGGGTTTATTCATGTCTGCGGCGAATTATCTTTCGTAACGGTCGTGGTGGGTGAAGCGGATGCAGGCTCGGGATTGTCGGCGGGCGCGATTACCGGTTGGTTGCGTTTCACGACATCGCTAACGTCGTATGGCAGACGCTCCAGTTCTTGCTGCGCGCCGCGCAGGTCGCTTTGCACATCTTTGAACGAATCGATAATCGACTGATTGTGCAGATCGCGTTTCAATTCATCGATACCGGCTTCGCGCTCGATGTCAGTGCGAATCTGATTGAAGCCGTGGCGAAATTTCGCGATACCGCGTGTCACCGACCGAATCACCTCGGGTAATTTCTCGGGACCGAACACCAGCAAACCGACCACAAGGATCAGCAGTAGCTCCGAAAAACTTACATCGAACATGGCGGCTTACGCTGCGTTATTTTTGCGAATCGGTTTCATTTTTGCTGATGGTCTTCGGCTTTAACGTTTTCCGCTTTGCCGTCGATCACCGTGCCATGCTGCTCTTGTTGTTCGATCGGTTTTGGCGGCTCGTCAGAAACGTTTTTCTTGAAGCCTTTAATCGCAGCACCCAAATCGCCGCCGAAATCTTTCAGACGTTTGGTGCCGAAGAGTAAAAACACAATCGCTAGGATAACTAGAAGTTCGCCTAATCTGCCCATATCAGACCTCGAGTAATTAATTACTGACTTTGGTTTCGCGCGCGGCTTTTTCCGCGAGCCCGGATAAATCAAAGCGCCGCTCAAGCTCGCGCAATACCGCACGATAGTCGCTGCCGACATGCGACAACATCACCAGCGTGTGAAACCACAAATCGGCGGTTTCATAAATCAGTGCCTCGTTATCGCCACTGATTGCCGCATCCTTCGCCGCAATAATTGTTTCAGCGCTTTCTTCGCCGATTTTTTTCAAAATCTTGTCGATGCCGTCGCTATGCAGTTTCGCGACATATGAGCTGTCGGGATTTGCGTCGCGTTTGCGCTGTTCGAGTACCTCGGTCAGCGCTGGCAAAATGTGATCGGTCATCGTGTTATCTCTTGGTGCGCCAGGCTTTAAATTTCGTCGGCCCGATAAATCTGTTCAGGGTCTTTCAGCACGGGCTCGACAACCTGCCATTCGCCATCGCGCCACACGCGGTAAAAACAACTGCGTCTACCGGTATGACAGGCAATGCCGCCGCGCTGTTCAACTTTCAACACGATCACATCGCCATCGCAATCGAGCCGGAGCTCGCGCACGTCCTGTTGATGGCCGGATTCCTCGCCTTTGCGCCATAACTTTTGTCGAGAGCGCGACCAATACACGGCGCGAGCTTCCGTTGCGGTGAGCTGTAAGGCCTCGCGATTCATCCAGGCCACCATCAATACATCGCCGGTATTGGCATCTTGCGCAATGGCGGGTACCAGGCCATGTGCATCCCAATGGACAGCTTCGAGCAGAGCGGTAGCGGAGGATTCAGACATGGTCGATCGGCACTAAAAACAGGCCGGCATTATGGCACAGGCATGCCGTGGCTGTGCTCAGGCGCAGATGACGATTCAGTAACGGTCATCGCGTAGCAACAGCAATGCCGCAGTGCCAAGACCGATCCAGCTCAATAGCGGTAGATCCCGCAGCGGGGCGAAACCATAAAGAAGGCTGGCGATGACGAGTACCAGTGCCCAGCGCAGAGATCGGTTGCGCGCGCGCACCGGCACAGCGACCGGTGGCGGCGGTAACGCCGGGGCCGCTAATCGGTTCAACACCTGATCGGGGACTTCCGGCAATTGTTCGAGCCAGCCGGGTAATTTGTGTTTAATTTTTTTCAGCAGATTGCGCGGCGAATAACGGTCGTGCAACCAATCTTCCACCAGCGGCGACGCGGTACTCCACAAATCGAGTTGAGGATATAGCTCGCGGCCCAGACCTTCGATATTGAGCAGTGTTTTTTGCAGCAGCACCAACGATGGCTGCACGCGCATATCGAAACGGCGCGCGGTTTGAAATAAATAAACCAGTAATTGGCCGAACGAAATTTCACCGAGCGGTTTTTGAAAAACCGGTTCGCAGACGGTGCGAATCGCGGCTTCGAATTCATTCACGCGCGTGTAAGGCGGCACCCAGCCGCATTCGACGTGCAGCTGCGCGACTTCGTGATAATCGCGGCGGAAAATGGCGTGCAGATTACGCGCGAGATAGTACTGATCGAATTCGGTGAGCGTGCCCATGATCGCGCAATCAATGCCGATATATTGCGGTCGCTCGGGATTTTCGTACGACACGAAAATATTTCCCGGATGCATATCGGCATGAAAGAAACTGTCGCGCAGCACCTGCGTGAAAAAGATTTCAACGCCGCGCTCGGCGAGCACGCGCATATTGATGCCGTGCGCGCGCAGCGCCTCGATATCGGTGACCGGCATACCGTGTATGCGTTCGAGCACGAGCACGTTCACACGCGTGTAATCCCAAAATACTTCAGGCACGTAGAGCAAATCGGATTCGATCCAATTGCGACGTAATTGCGCGGTGTTCGCGCCTTCGCGGCGCAGATCGAGTTCGTCGAGAATCGTCAGCTCGTATTCTTCGACGATTTCGACCGGCCGCAAGCGCTCGCCATCGGGCAGATAACGCTGGGCGAGACGCGCCAGGGTGTAGAGCAATGCGATATCTTCGCGAATCGTTTCGCCGATGCCGGGCCGCAACACTTTCACGACGACATCGCGACCCGGTTCGTTGCCATTTCCATGCAGGCGCGCCGGATGCACCTGCGCGATCGACGCGGATGCCATCGGTTGCGGATCGAATTCGGCAAACAGCGTTGTCACCGGCGCGCCGAGCGCCTCCTCGATAATCGCCACGGCGAGATCGTTGCCGAATGGCGGCACCTGATCTTGCAGCTTCGCCAACTCGTCGGCGATATCCGGCGGCAGCAGATCGCGACGCGTCGATAGCAGCTGGCCGAACTTGATGAAAATCGGCCCCAGCGATTCGAGCGTGAGACGCAGACGAATCGCGCGATTCAAACGCGGTGCGGGTAATAGGCGCAGCGGCGAATATCTAACGATATGGCTCAGCGGCGCCGGTAATTCATGCGCCTCGATCAGCAAATCGAGGCGGTAGCGCGCAGTAGCGGCGATGATGGTGAGAGCGCGGCGCAGTCGATTCATGATTGAGAGGCGGTGCGCTCCGTGATTTTTTTCTGCAAATTGGCGGCGCGCGCGATTAATTGTTCGGTACGCGCATGCAGCTGCGATACATCCTGCTGGAATTGCTCAGCCTGCCAGCGCCGCGCGAGATACGGATTTTCTTCCTGCATGTAATCGCGCACCTGACGTTGCAGGCTGTTGGCCGCATCGCGGAACAAGCGCTGGCCGAACCGCAGCGATTGCGCGAATTGATGGCCGATGACATCACCGAATACGCGAGTCAGCGGTGCTTCCCAATCGAAGTCGAGATCGGCCGCGATATCGCGCAGGCGCAGCAGCGCTTTGCTGTCGCCGCGCACTCGCATGTTGCCGTTGATCAGCGTGGCGCCGGGATCGTTGCTGTGCAGCAACTCTACATAATCGTCGCCATTGCCGCTCAATGCGGCGGTGATTTCACCGTCCCAACGCGAGGCGAGTTGCACGCCGTCGCTGTGCGGAATCAGAAAAATATCGACGGTCGGGCGCGTGCATTCCAGATGAAAAACTTGTCCGGATAATGCGGCGAGTTTTTGTCGGCTGGCGGGGTCGAGTTTCAACGCCGTATTCAGCGCGCGCTCGAATGTCGCAAATGCCGCTGTTTTTATCGTGGGGCCGAACAGGTTATCGAGCATTGCAAATACTCACGTTATATTCATGCATGCTGTATTCGTACATCGTATATGCGCTACGGTTTCAGGCCGCGATGCAGCGCGACGATGCCGCCCGTCATGTTGAAATATTCGCTGCGCGCGAAGCCGGCGTTTTGCATCATCTGCTTCAGCGTTTCCTGATCGGGATGCATCCGGATGCTTTCGGCGAGATAGCGGTAGCTGTCGGCATCGTTCGCAAATAATTTGCCGAGCATTGGCAGCGCGGTGAACGAATACGTGTCGTACAGTTTGCCGAGCGCGGCGCTTTGCGGTTTTGAAAATTCGAGTACGAGTAAACGACCGCCCGGTTTTAAAACACGCAGCATCGAACGCAGCGCGGCATCTTTATCGGTCACGTTACGCAAGCCGAACGCAATGCTGACGCAATCGAAATAATTATCGGGAAACGGCAGGCATTCGGCATTGGCCTGCACATATTCGACATTGCCGACGATGCCTTTATCGATCAATTTATCGCGGCCCACTTTCAGCATCGAATCGTTGATGTCGGCGAGAACGACTTTACCTTCGCGGCCGACGATGCGGCTGAACTTCGCGGTTAGATCGCCAGTGCCACCGGCAATATCGAGCACTTTATTGCCGGGGCGCACGCCGGATAATTCGATCGTGAAGCGTTTCCATAAGCGATGTACGCCGCCGGACATCAGATCGTTCATCAGATCGTATTTCGCTGCGACCGAATGGAACACGCCGGCGACAAGTTTTACTTTCTCTTTCGCATCGACAGTTTTGTAACCGAAATGCGTGGTGTTTTCATCGTTCATGATCTGATCCTGATTAGGCGCGTTCAAATACCGAGTTCGTCGCGCATTTGTTTCATGCGGCGTTTATTTTCTTCGCGGCTCAGCGGTGTCGTAATTTCCTGCGGCAGCGCTTTGGGTAGCGGCAGGTCGATTTGTTCGCCGTTCAATAGGCGCTCGATCAATAATTCGTAATTGCGTTTGAATACGGGGAATGCGATGTGCTCGGGATTATTCGCGAGAAAAAACCAATCGGTTTCGACGCCCGCGCGATACACAATCGGATGGCTCCAGCGCTGCTCGCGTTTCGGTTGCGGCGCGCGGCACGCTTCGACATACGCCGCATGCGCATCGAGTAAACCCAGCTCGTGCGGTGCGGGATCGCAAAATTGTCGCAGCGAATGAATATTCGGTAAAAATTCGGATTGCTTGATCGCGCGTCGCACACCTGCACGCAAACGCGCCGGCGTTAAATCGCACAGCGCATGCAGCCACAGTTGTTTTGCCATTGCGAGTTGCTGCGCATCGGCAAATGCTTTGCGAAATTGATTGTGATAAGCGAGTTCGAGCTCGGTAAAAATCTGATTGATGGCGTCGATGTGTTCGGAGGTGGGCTCGGCGGCTGTGCGCGTATTCATGGATTCACGCTCGCTTGACTTATGCTTGCTCAATTCAGGTGCCATCGACGAGGCCCGCCGCCCAGCTGCGGTCGGTGAGTCGTTCGAATGCGTTGGCCGGTTGTGCGCCGCCAACAGTGTTTGCAAGTCCTGCACGCGCGGTGCCTCCGAGATGATGACGAGTTGCCCACTGATATTTCACGTGCTGCAGGAATTTGGTATTCCACGAGCGTTGCACGCTGCCCGCATCGCGCCAGAACAAAATAAATTCCGGTAACAGTTCGCACGCGAACGCGATGTCGATATTTGCCATCCGCAGAATATCGTAGACATCTTCGTTCGGTTGCCAGTTCGGTGAAATGGGGCGCGGTTCGAGTTCGTGTTCGAGCGCATTTTCGTAGCGCGCCCACTGCCGGCGAATATGCGCGATGAATTTCGAATTCCAGGTTCCATCGCTATCGCCGCGTTCGCGCCAGTACAACACAAATTCCGGCACCGCATCGTCGATGAAATCGTGGCTGATGCCGCTGCGCTCAAGAATCTGCAGCGCATCGGCGCTCGGATACCAGGTGCCCTGCGGTGCGACTGGCGCGCGCTGCGTTTCGACCGCTTGTTGTTGCTGCAGACGCCAGGCGCGCAATACGTGCTGACGAAAACGGCTGCTCCAGGCATGGCTGACTTCGCCGCGTTCACGCCAGTACAAAACGAAATCTTCGAGCTGCTTGAGAGAGAAATCGCGCGCAATACCGTGATTCAGCGCGAGCAATTGCAACAGGTCTTCGTCGGGGTACCAGCTTTCGGCGAGCAGACCCGCTGCGCCGGGCCGCACGGGTATCGGTTGTGAACGCGTTTCGGGTTGTTTGGCGGCGCCGAAGCTGAAGCGTAAGAAATCGGAGTTATGCAGTGGCGCCGAATCGATCTGCAACACGCCTTTGTCGGCGAGATTTTTACTGACGCGCTGCAATTCGCGCCGATCCCAGAACGGCAGCAGTTGTTCAAGCGTCGTCACTTCGACCTCGACCCAATGCGAGCGCCGCGCCGGCTGACTCACGCTCAGATCGTGCAGCAGATGCAGCAGAATCGCTTCTTCAACGCCGATGGTTGCGGCTAAAGAGGGCGAAAAAACCAGCATGCGCTCGGGAACGAGTAGCGTCATGAGCGAGAGTACGAACCCTGTTGAGGAATGAGCGGCGATTGTACGGATCGCCGCTGTGAGGTGCCAGCCGCGCTCGGTTAATATGCCGATCTCTTGAAGCGGAGCAATCATGGCCAAGCGCAAAACAGCTTTTGTCTGCAACGAATGCGGCGCCGAATTCGGCAAGTGGCTCGGGCAATGCACCGAATGCAACGCGTGGAATTCGGTATCCGAGTTTCGCGTGCCGGCCCAGTCGCGCGGTGATGAGCGCGGCGGCGAACGCAATATCGGTTATGCCGGCGCGGCGGCGAGCGAAGTGAAGCTGCTCAATGAAATCGAGTTGTCGGCATTGCCGCGCGTTTCGACCGGCGCCGAGGAATTCGATCGCGTGCTCGGCGGTGGATTGGTGCCGGGCTCGGCGATTCTGATCGGCGGCAATCCCGGCGCCGGCAAAAGCACGCTGCTGTTGCAGACGCTGTGTCATCTCGCCACGACGATGCCGGCGCTGTATGTAACCGGTGAGGAATCGCTGCAACAGGTCGCGATGCGCGCGCAGCGTCTTCAATTGCCGATGGATCAACTCAAACTGCTCGCCGAAACCGATGTGCATCTGCTGCTCGATCGGGTGCAGAAAGTTGCGCCGCGCGTGCTCGTCGTCGATTCGATCCAGGTGTTGTATGACCCGGAAATGACATCGGCACCCGGCAGCGTCGCGCAGGTGCGCGATTGCGCGGCGTTGCTGACGCGCTACGCGAAGCAGACCGGCACCGTACTGTTTCTGGTCGGGCATGTGACGAAGGACGGCAGCTTGGCCGGGCCCAAAGTGCTCGAACATATGATCGACTGCTCGATCATGCTCGAAGGCAGCAGCGACAACCGGTTCCGCACATTGCGCGGGCACAAGAATCGGTTCGGCCCGGTCAACGAACTCGGTGTGTTCGCGATGACCGAACAGGGGATGCGCGAGGTAAAAAATCCATCGGCGATTTTTCTGACGCGCGGCATGGCGCCGGCGGCCGGCAGTGTCGTGATGGTGGTGTGGGAAGGCACACGGCCACTGCTCGTCGAGATTCAGGCGTTGGTGGACACTTCCCAACTGAACAACCCGCGCCGGCTCGCGGTCGGCGTCGAGCAGAACCGGCTGGCGATGCTGCTGGCTGTGTTGCATCGACACGGCGGCTTGCAGGTGGGCGATCAGGATGTGTTCGTCAACGTGGTGGGTGGCGTGAAGGTATTGGAGACCAGTGCCGATCTGGCGCTGCTGGTTTCGATCGTGTCCAGTTTCCGCGATCGCGTATTGCCGCAGGATCTGGTGGTGTTCGGCGAGGTCGGTCTGGCCGGCGAAATCCGGCCGGTGCCGAGCGGGCAGGAGCGATTGCAGGAGGCCGCGAAGCATGGCTTTCGCCGCGCCATCGTGCCGAAAGGCAATCGGCCAAAAACGCCGCCCGAAGGCATGGAAATTATTGGTGTTGCGACATTGGCGGAAGCGCTCGACGTGCTCTGAGCGTACGCTTAAAAAATATCCTGCTCGGACATGCCGCCGTGTCCGCCGCCTGCATCGATACCTTG
>CBFHCK010000067.1:0-9606 GCA_965653955.1 uncultured Spongiibacteraceae bacterium | reverse complement strand
ACCATAGGTGTTTTACCGCGACCGTTTTCACCATGGGGACCCTCAAGCGACGGATGCGTCTCCATATAAAGCACTCCATCCCGCCAACCCGCCTTGTAACGTTGATTGACGATGCGCACAGGCGTTCCCACCGGCACCGTGCGGTATAAGCGTTCAATGTCTTCTGGATATAAGCGCATGCAACCGTGCGTTACCTGCATGCCGATACCGTACTCATTGTTGGTACCGTGAATCAGGTAACTTGGAATGCTCAACCGCAGCGCATATTTACCGAGCGGATTGTCAGGGCCCGGGCGCACTACTGTCGGTAACGGATCGCCATTGCTGGCGTGTTCCTCGCGAATCGATTTCGGTGGTGTCCAGCTGGGATCCACAACCTTGCCAGTCACACGACTGCTCACGAGCGGCGTATTCCAATCGCCTCGACCGATACTGACTGGAAATGTTTCGACCGTCGCAGGTTCGCCTTTTTTTGGCTTCGGAAAATAATACATCCGCATCTCAGCGACATTGATGACGATCCCTTCGCGGGGACCCGCCGGAAGAATGTATAAGCTCGGCAGAACAACAGTCGTGCCCTCTCGCGGCAGCCAGGAATCAACCGCAGGATTCGCCGCGCGTATTTCGTCGTAACCCATATCGTAGCGACGACCAATATCGATCAGTGTGTCCTCATGCTGAGCCTGAATCGAACGCAAGCTGCCGATAAGATCATTTCCAGGCGCGGGCAATGGATAAATTTCCGCATGGCCCTTTGGAGCACCAAGGAGCGCAACCGCGAGGCCGCAAAGCCGCAAAGCCGCTGTGGTATCGAAGCCTTTGGTGTAAGACCGAATAAAATTTTTCACGAAACATTCCACTACTAAAGACACTAATGAAAAGGATATCGCTCAGTTGACTGAGTCAACCGGCTTTACAAAGACTGCACTTTTAATTCGAGATAACGCTCTTCCAATTGGATATGCTCTCCCTTCAACGTCGCCAGTTCTTGTTGGCTCCGCTCCAACTGAGCCTTCAACACACCGACCTCACTCTCGTCCGCTCCACCCACAGCCACTTTTGCGCGTAAATCGCGACATTCGGATTCAAGCGCTTCAATAGCGGAGAGCATTTCACTGCTTTGCACGGTGAAGTCTTCGATGATCTTTGCCATCTGCTCGACATCAGCCATCGCCTCCGGGGTGGCTTCCTGTTTTACCTGAAGAAGTTTCAGCTTCAACGACTGGTTGTCGTCGATAACGCGCTCAAGCTCCTCTTCAAGCTGGCGGGTACATAATTCAGACTCTTTAATGAAGCGCTCGTGCCGCTCAAGTTGCTTATGCAACTCTGCAATCACCCGCTCCTTTTCTTCCGCTGAATTTGCTGCGCTGAGCTCATCCCGCAATCGAACGATCATCTTATGCTGATCGACCGCCATATTTCGCAAGCGCTGAATCTCTTCCTGATTGGCGATAACGATGCGACCGACGCTCGGTTGTTCGCCCCCACGTTCAATAGTCCCTTCGTGATCTGACTGGATATGCTGGATAAGCGTCGCCCCATAATCGGCATAGACCTGATTATATTTCTCCAACAGGGTATCGAACTCATTACCTGCGCCGAGCACGCGCCCCTTCTCCATCAACTCACGGTGATATTCAGCCGCCTGCTCACTAGCTAAGCGCCATTTTTCATCCGTATCAAAAAATAGTTTTTTGAACTTCTCCAGATTGTCGATATGGCGTTTCTGATTTTCGATCGTCTCGTGAAGTACTTCGATATTACCGGCGGTTTTAGAAGCAGCATCTTCCGGAACATTACCATCGCTCGCGCCAGGAATTGGCTGGGCATAAAACTGGATTATTTGGCTCAATTTGCTTTGCAGGACTGTCCAATCAACCTCTTTCCCCTCCGCGGCCATCCAGGCTTCTTTTTCCGCGATAAGAAACGCATGGCGCAACGCCGCTGCCTGACGCTCTGGTGGGGCGTCGCTGGCGATGTCGAGGACAATATCGCGATCAGGGGCCAGTAAAAGGTGATGGTTACGTGTAGCTGCAATTAACGTATCGAGAGTATCGCCGTAGTCGGTGGCTGATTGTTTTTGCTGTTCGAGCTGTCGTTGTACGGCTTTATGGTCGCGACGAGCCCCTTTGAGCGTATCGCGTAGTGCCAACACCTTCGATTCGAGAGCATTGATAATTCGCCGCAAACCGCGAATATGCAGCAATAAAAACCCCATCAGAAGCAGCAGCGCGATGGCCACTTCGGCGGCGATTATTAGAATTAGCGGATTTGTCGGCATATTCACAGACCAAAGCGGTCTGACCGTAGGTTATTGTGTTCAGCAATATAGTTAACCAATTGACATCGCTCCAGTTATAGACGAGCCAACCAAGAAATTATTGCTGGGCAAGGCGCAAATTAACGGGCTGAATGTGTTCGGTACTGCGATAAGGGTTGATATCGAGCCCGCCGCGCCTTAAATAACGGGCGAAAACCGTGAGCTGTTCTGGAGCGCAATGCGTCAAGACATCGCAAAAAATGCGCTCCACGCAATGCTCATGAAAATCTTGGTGCAACCGAAAAGACACGATATACGCCAGCAGACCTGCGGGATCGATCTCACGGCCTGTATATTCGATCTGTAAGGTCGCCCAATCCGGCTGCCCGGTTACCGGACAACGTGAACGGAGCAGCCTGCTATACACCTTTCGCGTGGCACGATCGGGCCCAACCCGCAAGAGTCCCGGCGCGGGCTGATAATGCTCGATCTGGACCGATAAATCGTCGAGACAAGTGCCCTGAGGTTCGACGCATTGCAAACCCGCCCATTGCTCCGGCAAATGCACAGTTATATCGAGCGGAGCCCCAACGCACGCGGATAAATCGCGCCGCAACGTCGAAGTCACAGCAGCAACATCGTCAAAGCGATGTTGGTTGAATGAATTTAAATAAAGTTTGAACGACTTCGATTCAACGATATTGAGCGAATTCGCGGGGATACGAAATTCACCCCATGCAACTTGCGGCTTGCCGGATGGATCTAACCAAGATAACTCATAGGCGTTCCAGATATCGCAACCGCCGAACGGGAGCGGCATAGACAAGCCCAACTGCTCGCGTCCCGATGCACGCGCAATCGGAAATAGCAGGCCCGGATCATACGGTGCGTCGTAATCGACACATTTACCTAACGGCAACTCATGCATGCGAGCCTCACGTGCGCAGACGCTTGCCGCTCGCCAGCAAGTACAGCGCAAAAGCATAGGCAAGAGCAGTGAACAGAATGACTACCGCAAACGACAGTGTTAGATCCACATCCGAAACACCGAGAAATCCATAACGAAATGCGTTGACGATATAAAGAATCGGATTCAATCGCGATACATTGGCCCAAAACTCGGGAAGCAAATCGATCGAATAAAAAACTCCTCCCAGATATGTCAACGGCGTCAGCACAAACGTCGGCACGATCGAAATATCGTCGAACGTATTCGCGTATACCGCATTAATAAATCCGGCCAGCGAGAACAACAACGAGGTCAATAACAAAATACTTAGCGTGATGCCGAGATGCTGAATATGAAGATGACTAAAAAATAGTGACAGTACGGTAACGATTAAGCCAACGCAGACGCCCCGCAAAATTCCGCCTACGACAAACCCCAGCAGAATCGTATGAATCGACGCCGGCGATACGAGCAGCTCTTCAATGTGGCGTTGGAATTTCGCCCCGAAAAAAGACGACACGACATTTGAATACGCGTTGGTCAGCACGGCCATCATAATCAGGCCCGGCACCATGAACTGCATGTACGAGTAACCGCCCATATCACCGATACGCGAACCAATCAGTTTGCCGAAAATGACGAAATACAGCGTCATCGAAATCGCTGGCGGCAGTAGCGTTTGCGACCAGATGCGAATGAAACGGCGAGCCTCCTTGCGAACGATCGTTGAAAAAGCTACCAATTCGGCCTGCAAATTCACGCCGTTTCTCCTTGAGGATTTTCGTTTTTCGCGAGCAAAGACACGAATAATTCTTCCAATCGATTCGCCTTATTGCGCATGCTCGTCACCGTCACGCCGCGTGCGGATAAATCGGCGAGCAGATCGTTAAGGCTTTCGCCTTTTTCGATCTCAACCTCAATACTATGCGCATCAAGCACCCTGCCATCGAACCGCGATAAATCGAGTGCTGCGGATACTTCTTCGCGCGTGTCGAGAATGAAATGCTCTTTGTGCAAACGCTTCAGTAATGCCTTAATACTGGTATTTTCGATCACGCGTCCGCGATCGATAATCGCGATATTGCGACACAAGCTTTCCGCTTCTTCCAAATAATGAGTGGTCAAAATAATCGTCGTGCCCTGCGCATTGATATCGCGCAGAAACTCCCACATCGAACGCCGTAATTCGATATCGACGCCCGCGGTGGGTTCGTCGAGGATCAATAGACGCGGCTCATGCACCAATGCACGCGCAATCATCAAACGACGTTTCATACCGCCAGATAACATGCGTGAGGGTTCGTTGCGTTTCTCCCACAAACCCAGCTGACGCAGATATTTCTCGGCGCGCTGCTCTGCCAGTTTGCGTGGCAGACCGTAATAACCGCCCTGATCGGCAACGATATTGAAAACTTTTTCGAAGTTATGAAAATTGAATTCTTGAGGTACGAGACCGATATCTCGCTTCGCGGCGGGGAAGTCGATATCGATATCGTTATCGAAGACGGTTACCTTGCCGGCGGTTTTGCGCACGAGCGAAGCAATGATGCCAATGGTTGTCGATTTACCTGCGCCGTTCGGTCCCAACAGCGCAAAGAAATCGCCCTGCTCGACCTGCAGATCGATGCCTTTCAACGCTTGCAGGCCGCTATCGTAGATTTTCGTCAAACTACTAATGGATAACGCGGTAGCCATAAATCTCCCGTGATGGGGGCGCATGATAAATACAGACAATCGCAAACGCGTAGCGTAACGCGAATTGCGTCGAGAGTTGAAGGTCAGGAATTTATCGAAACAAGATTTACGACGAGACGATGTAGAGATTGGAGCGGGAAACGAGGCTCGAACTCGCGACCTCAACCTTGGCAAGGTTGCGCTCTACCAACTGAGCTATTCCCGCTTGATCCCGACCGAGCCGGATATCTATCCGCATACTCGGTATTAAAAGTTGGCGTCCCCTAGGGGACTCGAACCCCTGTTACCGCCGTGAAAGGGCGGTGTCCTAGGCCACTAGACGAAGGGGACGCCGAACCCTTTCGATCGCCAGACTAGCGCCGGACTGCATCGAAAGTGGCGCGCATTCTATGTTTGGGATTTATAAAGGTCAAGCATGTTTTTGCAAATTATTCGTCATGCGACTACGTTTGTAGGACTTGCCCTAGCGATATATCGATAAACACAACGAAAAGCGCTACGAATCGACTATTTGCTGACCATCGCAAACGGTTAAAACGAATGCGCAGAGGTTTTATATGGCCACGTCCACGATCGTCATTGGCGTTCTGCTTTGTCTTTTTATTTTGATTGCCGTGACTTTCACGCTGCAGCAAATCGAAAAGAACAATCGGGAGAAAAGCGCGCTAATTGCTGCGCTCAAGGGACAGGTTCGCAATTTTCAATTCATGCTTGAAGGATTTCCGGAAGGCTTGTTGAATCGCGATCTGAAATTATTAGTCTGTCAATGCATTGCTGAAAATCTGGACCAACTGCTGCGTCTCGAACGCAATAATTCCGAATACCAACAGTTACAACAGCAATTGAACGCAAAAATTGCGCAACTGAATACTCAGCCCGCGAATTCAAGCCAATATCAACCGTTGACGGATCCCGCACAAATTCAGGATGTGCAGAAACTGCTGCATAGTCTGTTTAACGTGATTCAGCGCCTTTATCAAAACAAGCGTTTGAACACCGCTCAAACCAACAGCTACTCCAGTCAGGTGCAGCGCCTGGCCACGCGCATCGCGTTAGATGCAAATCTAGCTGCTGCGCAAGCGGCGCTACAAAACGGTAAGCCGCGTCTTGCTGTCCATCACTATAAAGTCGTAATCGACAAGATGAGCAAGGACAACGCCGACGGCGCTTTCACCGAGCAAATTGCGATGTTGCAGCAACGATGCGAGCAGCTCGACACACAGGCAGCATCCCAACCTCAAAACAGTCCGCTCAATGATGCGTGGAAAAATTTCGAACAAAACACCAAAGAAGAGCCGTTGAAAAAATCGGTTTACGATTGACTCATGGATCTTCCGATTCGAGCTGAATCGATGCGGAATTGATGCAATAACGCAAACCCGTCGGCTCCGGTCCGTCTTCGAACACATGACCGAGATGCGAGCCACAGCGGCGACACATGACCTCAGTACGAATCATGCCGTGGCTAGTATCGCGCTGCTCTTCAATCGAGTTTTTATTATTTGGCTGATAGAAACTCGGCCAGCCGCATCCGGCATCGAATTTAGCGCCGGCCTCAAACAAGGGCTCGCCGCAACACTTGCAGCGGTAAGTACCAGCGCTCCACGTATTCCAATATTCGCCGGTAAATGGCCTCTCCGTCCCCTTCTGCCGGCAGACACGGAATTCCTCATCGGATAACAGCGTGCGCCATTCGGAATCGGATTTTTCGATCTCGTACATCGTTAGCCTCCTCGCGCCAACAAGTAATTTCACTTAAACTTGCTGCACTTTTAGCGGACATTTTTGCCACATTCCTCGCCCGGGTATTTTGCATATACACACGAAATTCATGTGCACCCGCGCGCCTTACGGTGAACCGAGCATGTCAAAGTTTTTCAAGTCTGACAAATTAAACAACGTCTGCTACGACATTCGCGGCCCCGTTCTGCAAGAAGCAAATCGGATGGAGGAAGAAGGCCACCGTATCCTGAAACTCAATATCGGCAACCCTGCGCCATTCGGTTTTGCAGCGCCCGACGAGATTATTCAAGATGTAATCCACATGCTGCCGCAGAGTGAAGGTTACAGCGATTCGAAAGGCATTTATTCCGCGCGCAAAGCCGTCATGCAAGAATGCCAAAGCCGCGGCATCGCTAACGTCGAAATTAATGATATTTATCTTGGCAATGGCGTCAGCGAGCTTATTTCAGTAGTCACTCAGGCGCTGCTCAACAGCGGCGATGAAGTGTTAATACCGGCACCGGATTATCCGCTCTGGACCGCTTGCGTACGACTCGCGGGCGGCAAGGCTGTGCATTATCGCTGTGACGAGCAATCCGACTGGTATCCGGATATCGACGATATCCGCAGCAAAATTAATAGCCGCACCAAAGCCATTGTCATCATTAATCCCAACAATCCGACTGGCGCCGTGTATTCGCAAGACATGCTCGAGCAGCTGATCGCCGTCGCGCGCGAACACAATCTGGTTATATTCGCCGACGAAATTTACGACAAAATTTTATACGACGACATTCAGCACGTGCCGCTGGGTCGTCTCGCCACCGATGTACTGTGCATTACGTTCAATGGACTGTCGAAATCGTATCGGCTGGCGGGTTTTCGTAGCGGCTGGATGATTATTTCGGGTGCCAAACATCAGGCACACGATTACATCGAAGGCATCAATATGCTGACGTCGATGCGGTTATGCGCGAACGTGCCGGCACAGCACGCGATTCAAACTGCACTCGGCGGCTATCAAAGCATCAACGATTTAGTCATGCCTACCGGTCGTTTGTGCAATCAGCGCGACCTGGCGTGGCAAATGCTCAACGAGATTCCAGGCGTGACGTGCTCGCAACCAGCCGGCGCGATCTATATGTTTCCGCGATTGGACTCGAAAAAATTCAATCTAATTAATGACGAGCAGTTGGTGCTCGATTTGGTACGACAGGAAAAAATTCTGTTGGTCCACGGCACCGCTTTCAATTGGCCGGAACCGGATCATTTGCGCATTGTGTTCCTGCCGCGTATCGACGACCTAGCGACGGCAATCGAACGCTTCGGAAATTTTCTCGGCAACTATCGGCAATAATTAAATTCTTAAGGTTTCGTCAGCTCATTTCGGCGACGAATCCGAGCCCGCGCAGCAATTGTTGTTGTTCGGCCGTTAATTCATTCCAGTTTTGGATGCGCACCACCCCGAACTCGCGCCGCTCGGGATAATTTTTTCGCAATTCATCGAATCGATACGGCCGTTGCGCAGCTGCACATTTCATTGCGGCGCGCATTCTCGCGTCATCTTCACGGACATCGTACACGGCACGAATCGTCTCTCGAATCAGATTTACACCGCTCAAGTTGGTGTTCACCCGAACCCATGGTGCGACTGGAATCTGTTGGGAATCTGGAACAGGCAGATCGAAATGTGCGCAGCAGGCATTCAACACCATACGTGTACCCGCCAATTTTCCATCCAAGCTGTAACCGGCGATATGCGGCGTAGCGATATGAACGCCTTGCAATAAATTACTGTCGATCGCCGGCTCGCTTTCCCACACATCAAGAACGAGCCGGCGCTGAGCCTGCTTGCTCAACCATAACGGCAGCGCATCGTTTTCGATCGCGCCCCCCCTGCCCGCGTTGAGCAATAGAGCATCGCTGCGCATGTGCTTTAAATTGTCGCGGTTGAGCATGTGCCACGTCGGATAAAGGCCTTGATGCGTTAATGGCGTATGGCAACAAACCACATCAGCGTTCAACACTGCCTCCAGCGTCGCGAGCGGCATTAGGGATGTGTCAGATAGGTACGGGTCATAGCCAATGCAGCGAATCCCCATACTTTGCAACCGCAGACACAAGCGGGACCCAACATTGCCGAGCCCGATGATGCCGACGGTGCCGCCCTCGATTAAACGCTCAAGCACGCCCTCAAGCGCGGCCATGGCACTCAGCACGTAATCAACAACGGCATTGGCATTGCACCCAGGTGCATTGGCATACGCGATGCCCTGGCTGGCAAGATAGGCCGTGTCGAGATGATCGGTGCCGATCGTCGCGCTGCCGACGAACTGCACACTGCTACCTTCGAGTAGAGCCCTGTTCACATTAGTCACAGAGCGCACCAGAAAAATATCTGCGTTCCGCACTGCTGCGGCGTCCAGCGATCGTCCAGGCAGTGTTTGCACATCACCGAGCGCAGCGAACCATTCGCTGACAAACGGCATATTCTCATCGGCAACTATTCGCATTCCGGCACACGTCGAGCATGGAGGTGGCGCATTGTAGCGATTCCGGCCCAGGATCAGCAGGACCGTGGTTTTTGAGCAATTTGCGATTCTCGCGCCGAACTCTCTATACTCAAGCCAAGTCCAACCTACAGGCGCCGATAGACCGTTTATCCGCGAAACATGCGAGATGACCGGGAGGCGGTTCTAAACCGCAGCGCTTCGCCAGCCGTCGGCGAGCGTTCTGATAGGGGTATAGGCTATGGCCCAAGTGACCACGTCGGATGTGCCTGACAATGTAGTAGATCTGTTCTCCGGCAAGACGCTCGCCGCTTTAAAGGGCGAACAAATCTTGCGTCTCTCCCCTGAGTTTGATGGTTTGAGCATGCTTTATTCGAATCGTCACACCGACCCCAACTAACTTTTTGCGTTGTAAATTCTGTGCTGGGGCCTGCGGGCCGACGGCACGGTTGTAGGTATGTTGCCGTTGC
>CBFHCK010000066.1:0-9608 GCA_965653955.1 uncultured Spongiibacteraceae bacterium | reverse complement strand
GATGATGGAGGCGCAGCTTGCGCGGTTTTTGGCGCACAGCTCCAGCCGCCATTCGGCGCTGCCTGGCAGGCCCAGCCCGCTTCGGCATGCGCCATCGAGATCGACCACGGCAATAGCAACATGCTCGCCGAAAAATACGCAGTGGGCCGCGACAGGTGAGTCAATTACAGGCTCTCGGATTTTTATGGAACTTGATTGGATGTCAGGCGGCGGAAGCGCTGAGGTCGCTTGGCTGAAGCTGCCTGGATTAGAGCGAGCCGGGATGATAATGCATTCACCAGTCGATGGCCAAAATTGTTAAGCTCCGGCGTCGTTAGTTCATCACCAATATTCGTCCGGGATTAGTTCTTTCATGTCCGAACTCAAACAATCTGCGCTAAAAAAATGGATCGCCCAGCAATTGAATTTGCCGTTGGCGTCGATCGATCTGCAAGCCGCATCTGCCGATGCCAGTTTTCGTCATTACTACCGGCTCGCATTGCTCGATCGGAATGTCATCGTGATGGATGCCAGCGCCGAGCGCGCCAGCTGCGTGCCGTTCGTGACGATTGCGCGCCTGCTCGCGAGAGGCGGTGTGCATGTGCCGCACTTACTCGCGGAAAATCTCGAACAAGGCTGGCTGCTGTTGAGCGACTTGGGTCGGGAGACTTATCTCGATGTGCTGAATGTCGGCAATGCCGACGCGCTGTTTTCCGACGCGATCGATGCATTGATCGCACTGCAAAAAATCGAATGCCCGATTGATTTTCCGCAATACGATGCGGCGTTATTGCGGCGCGAACTCGAACTGTTTCCCGATTGGTATTTGCAGCGGCATCTCGGCATTGCTATCGATGCCGCGTTGCGTGCGCAACTCGATGCGGTATTCGATTTATTGATCGAGCGTATTTTGCGCCAGCCGCGTGTGCTGGTTCATCGCGATTTCATGCCGCGTAATTTGATGCTGAGCGAACCCAATCCTGGTGTGCTCGATTTTCAGGATGCTGTACATGGATCGATTGCCTACGATCCGATTTGTTTATTCAAGGACGCATTTATCAGCTGGCCCGAAACGAGCGTGGAAGTGTGGTTGCGCGATTATTGGCTGAAGGCGCGCGCTGCCGATTTGTCGGTGCCGGCGACGTTCGATAATTTTTATGCGGATTGCGATTACATCGGCGCGCAGCGGCATTTAAAAGTGATCGGTATTTTTGCGCGCATTTGCCATCGCGATGGCAAGCCGAAATATTTGAACGACGTGCCGCGATTTTTCAATTATTTACGTGGTGCCTGCACACGTCGCAGCGAACTCGCGCCACTCGCCGAATTGATTGCGAGATTTGCGCCAGCATGAAAGCGATGATTCTTGCCGCCGGTCTCGGCACCCGCATGCGTCCGCTGACCGATCACACACCGAAGCCGATGTTGCGCGTCGCCGGTAAACCGCTGATCGAACATCATGTGCGTCGTTTGGTGGCTGCGGGTTTTCGCGACATCGTGATCAATCACGCGTATCTCGGCGAGCAGATCGAAAATTATCTCGGCGATGGCAAGGAGTTCGGCGCGCATATCGATTATTCGCGCGAAGGCGAGCCGCTCGACAGCGGTGGCGGCATTTTTCGCGCGCTGCCGCTGCTGGGCAGTGAGCCATTTGTCGCGCTGAACGCCGATGTGTGGACCGATTATCCGCTGCAACAATTGTTGTCGCTGCGCACTGCGGTCGATGGTAAAAATCGACTTGCGCATTTGGTGTTGACCGATAACCCGCCGCAGCATCCGCAAGGGGATTTTTATTTATCCAGCGACGGCGTGGTGCACGCGCAAAGCGAAAATAAAAAATTGACATGGACGGGAATTCGCGTGATGCATACCAATTTGTTCGATGGGTGCAGCGATGGCGTTTTTTCGATTGTGCCTTTGTTGAAGAAAGCGATGGCAGAGGGATTGATCGGCGGCGAATATTATTCGGGGCTGTGGGTCGATGTCGGTACGCCGGAGCGATTGGTTGAGGTTAATCGTGTGGCTGGAGGTTAATACGGCGCGCTGTTCGAGTGGGTTGCGCACATGCTGAAAGCATTGTCCGATTGACTACATTGTTACGGTTGCCGCGAAAGAAAATATCCCGCTCCGGCGCCGAGGTGTTCGAGTTTTCGCTTCGAACAGGAAATCAAAAAAACCGAACAATTATTTATTGGTCTTATCTATCGATAATTCCTCGTCGCGCTGTAACCACGCGCGTATCCGTTTAATCATTCCGCTGTGTTGCGCATCGCTAGTATTGTTGATTGGCGGCAACGCCATTTGTCGATAAACCCGCGTGCGTTGGTGCAACACAGCGCGACGGCGTAATTCGGCATCGGCGCGTGTCAGCGGATCGCTGTCGAGTGTGATATCGAGCGTGGGGATTTCGGTCGCCGGTAATATTTTCGGTAAATCCATTTCAATGCCGGGCAGCGTGTTACGTGGTGCAATCATGATTAGTGTCGTGATTGGCGCAATCGATTTATCGGCGTTGGCAGTGGCCATCTGCCGGATCAACTCAGCGGCACGAATGGCACCGCTGCCGATGCCGATCAGCACGACATTATTTTGTTTCTGATCGGAAAAATATTTCAGTGCGGCAGCGATGCGTGCTTGCGTTTGCGGTTCGATGCCAGTCGGCGCGGCGGGTTGATTATTTGCGGCCGGCGTCGGTGTCGGCGTCGACGGGGCCGGCGTATTGGCGGTCGCAGTCGATGAAGCGTTCGGTGTACTCGACGATTTGTCGGGCTCGTCTGCTTTAGCTGGCGTTGGCAACTCGATACTTAGCGTATCCCAACCATGCAGCGGTAAATCGTCAAGCAATGCGGCGACGGTAAATGGCCAACTCGGATTCTGCCCCGAATCGTGCAGCACGATTATTGCGCCGCGCGGCTGACCGGATAAATCCGGAATATGCCGCGCCTGAAATTTATCGGCACCGGCTTCGAGCATCAGCAATTGATCGGGCGGCGTACGGTCGGTATAGCTCGCATTGCGATTGCCGATGCTGCCGCTCGGCGCGGTGGGCGTCGCCGGCGCAGCGGGCGCGGTAATCGGTGCGGGCGCCGCGGCAGGCGCGGGCGATTGCGCGCTAGCAGTCGCAGCGATGAGCGCTGTGAATAGCGCCGCTGCGAATCCAGCGAAAAACGATGCACGTTGTCGGTGATGTTCGGCGGCCAAGTTTTTTTCCACGATGGAGGATTCGGGCAGATAGAATAGCGGCTTTTCCGAACAAGCCCACAGGTGTGCAATGACCGATTTCTGGATCGCCCCGTCGATTCTTTCTGCTGATTTCGCCAAGCTCGGAGCCGAAGTGGATACGGTACTCGCGGCTGGCGCCGATATCGTTCATTTCGATGTGATGGACAACCATTACGTGCCGAACCTCACGATCGGTCCGATGGTGTGTCAGGCGCTGCGCAACCACGGCGTCACTGCGCCGATCGATGTGCATCTGATGGTGAGCCCGGTCGATCAATTGATCGGCGATTTCGCCAAAGCCGGTGCGACATTTATTACGTTCCATCCGGACGCGTCGACGCATGTCGATCGATCGCTGCAATTGATCCGCGATGCCGGCTGCAAAAGCGGTTTGGTATTGAATCCGCACGTCGGATTGGAACCGCTGCGTTACGTGCTCGATAAGATCGACATGGTTTTGCTGATGTCGGTGAACCCCGGTTTCGGCGGCCAGAAATTCATTCCCTCGACGATCGACAAAATCAAACAGGTGCGCGCGTTGATCGATGCGAGTGGTTACGACATTCGCCTCGAAGTCGACGGCGGTATTTCGGCGAAAAATATTCGTGAAATTGCAGCGGCGGGGGCGGATACCTTCGTCGCCGGTTCTGCGATTTTCAATCAGCCCGATTACAAAGCGGTGATCGATTCGATGCGCGCCGAATTAGCGGCGGTATGACGTTGCGTCGTTTATTCAACGGCGAAATGCCGGGCGCGCTGTTATTCGATCTCGACGGCACGTTGCTGAATAGTCTTCCCGATCTCAGCACTGCGATCGACCGCATGCTGCGCGAATTAAATGGCAGTGGGGCGAGCGATGAACAAGTCGGCTGCTGGATTGGCGATGGCGCGCGCACTTTGGTCTTGCGCGCACTTGAATCCGCCGGCCTCGATACCGCTGCAGCATCGCTCGATCAGGCGATGCAGGTTTATCAACGCCACTATTCCGAATGCTTAACCGATCGCAGCCATTTGTTTGCTGGTGTTATTGACGCGTTGAAGCAATGGTCGGCAATGGGCATCCCGATGGCCTGCGTCACCAATAAAGGCGCGCGTTTTACCGAACCATTGCTCGATCATTTCGGCTTGCGTGAATATCTGCCGGTTGCGGTGAGCGGCGATACATTGCCGCAGCGCAAACCCGATCCGGCGCCGTTGCTGCTTGCCTGCGAGCAGTTGGGTATCGCACCGCAGCGCACGCTAATGGTCGGCGATTCGCGCAACGATGTGCTGGCTGCGCGTGCAGCGAATATGCCGGTGGTATGTGTCAGCTACGGCTATAACCACGGACGACCGGTGGCGCTTGAGCGGCCGGATTTGATCATCGATTCATTTCTTGAATTGCTAGGCTGATTCGCCGCCGGATTTTTCCTTTTGCCAGCTCGGGCAAGCGTCCGTACAATGCGGCGGTACTCAAAAATCTTCTCGATTTTTATTCTCGATCCTTGGGAGATAAGCGGTGAGCGCATTCGCTCTGGAAAAACAGATCGCACTGCACGTGCGCGAGGTTACGCGCTGGCGATGGTAAGCATCGCCTCTGGCGTCGCGGCGACCGCGTAAGCGTTCCGCCGTCTGTTCCACCACCGTTTTCTTCGAGGATATCAGTATGGATTCCCGCCGTTTTGCCGAATTGGCAGCGCAGAATTTCAATCGCATTCCAGTCCACCGCGATGTATTCGCGGATCTCGACACGCCGTTAAGCGCCTATCTAAAACTTGCCCGCGGGCCGTATTCGTATTTGTTCGAGTCGGTGCACGGCGGCGAGAAATGGGGGCGCTATTCGATCATCGGTTTGCCGGCCCGCACGTTGATCAAGGTATATGGGCACTATGTGCGCGTGTATCGCGACGGCGAGGTGATCGAGCAACATCCGGAAACCGATCCGCTCGCGTTCGTCGAGAATTTTCAGCACCGTTATCGGGTTGCTCCCGTCGATGGTCTACCGGCATTTTCCGGCGGGCTGGTCGGTTATTTCGGTTACGACACGGTGCGTTATGTCGAGAAACGGCTCGCGAAAACCTGCCCGCCCGATATGCTCGGCACGCCGGATATTTTGCTGATGCTGTCCGAGGATGTGCTGGTGTTCGACAACCTCGGCGGCACATTGAAGTTGATCACGCATGCCGATCCGAGTCAGCCCGATGCGTTGAGCGCGGCGCAGCAGCGCCTCGATGAGCTCGAACAACGCCTGCGCGCACCGGCGCCGATTTTGCCGCCGTTGTCGCCGGAGCCGGGCGATCTGCAGGAGAGCGCATTCGAATCGCATTTTGGCGAAGAGAAATATTACGTAGCGGTCGAGCGCATCAAGGAATACACGCTCGCCGGTGATGTGATGCAAGTGGTGCCATCGCAGCGGTTGTCGATTCCGTTCAATGCCGAGCCGCTGAATTTTTACCGTGCGCTGCGCCATCTGAATCCGTCGCCGTATCTGTATTTTCTCGATCTCGCCGATTTTCAGATCGCCGGCTCCAGCCCGGAAATTCTCGCACGCTCGGAAAACGGTGAAATCACTGTGCGCCCGATTGCCGGCACGCGTCGTCGCGGTCATACCGAGGCGGAAGACAAAGCGCTCGAAGCCGAATTGCTCGCCGATCCGAAAGAGATTGCCGAGCACCTGATGCTGATCGATCTCGGCCGCAACGATGTCGGCCGCGTCGCCGAAATCGGCAGCGTCGAAGTGACCGATCAAATGGCCGTCGAGCGCTATGCGTACGTGATGCACATCGTGTCGAACGTCACCGGCAAGCTGAAGCCCGAGCTGTCGGCGATGGATGTACTGCGCGCGACATTGCCCGCCGGCACGTTATCGGGCGCACCGAAAGTGCGGGCGATGGAAATCATCGACGAACTCGAGCCGGTGAAGCGCGGGATTTACGGCGGTGCGGTTGGGTATCTCGGCTGGCACGGCAATATGGACACGGCGATCGCGATTCGCACCGCCGTGATCAAAGATGGGCGCCTGTACGCGCAAGCGGGCGGCGGCGTGGTCGCGGATTCAGTGCCGCGTCTGGAGTGGAAGGAAACCATGAACAAGGCGCGCGCGGTTTTTCGCGCGGCGTCGATGGTGCAATCCACTGTGTTCGCTACAACGAACGGCCAGACGAAGGCATAAGGAGAATCCCATGTTGCTGATGATCGACAACTACGACTCGTTTACTTACAACATTGTCCAATACCTCGGTGAGCTGAAGGCTGAGGTCGAAGTAGTGCGCAACGACGAAATCACGCTCGACGATATCCGCGCGCGGGCGCCGGCAAAACTGGTGATTTCGCCGGGGCCGTGCTCGCCGAGCGAGGCCGGCATTTCGATGGCGGCGATTGCCGAATTCGCGGGCAAGATTCCGATTCTCGGCGTCTGCCTCGGCCATCAAAGCATCGGGGCGGTATTCGGCGGCAATGTGGTGCGTGCGCGCCAGGTGATGCACGGCAAGGTATCGAAGATTTATCACAACGGCACAGGTGTGTTTCGCGGCTTGCCGAGTCCGTTCGAGGCGACGCGGTACCATTCGCTGATTATCGAAAAAGACACACTGCCGGACTGTCTCGAAATCACCGCGTGGACGCAAACCGACGACGGCGCGATCGACGAGATCATGGGCGTACGCCACAAAACACTGGCGGTCGAGGGGGTGCAATTCCACCCCGAATCGATCCTGACGCAGTACGGTCACGACATGCTGCGTAATTTCCTCGAGGCTTGACCATGGATATCAAAACGGCGATCTCCCGCGCGGTACAGCATCTGGATTTGACCACCGCCGAAATGCAGGATGTGATGCGCGCGGTGATGACCGGCGAGTGCACGCCCGCGCAGATCGGCGCGTGGCTGGTTGCGCTGCGGATGAAAAGCGAAAGCCTCGATGAAATCGAGGGTGCGGCGCTGGTGATGCGCGAACTGGCGGACAAGGTCGAGGTCGCAAATCTGCCGTATCTGGTCGATATCGTCGGCACCGGCGGCGATGGCGCGAATCTGTTCAATATTTCCACGGCATCGAGCTTTGTTGCCGCCGCTGCGGGTGCGCATGTCGCGAAGCACGGCAATCGCGCGGTGTCGTCGAAAAGCGGCAGCGCCGATCTGCTCGAAACCGCCGGTGTCCGACTTGATCTGAGCCCTGCTCAGGTCAGCCGTTGCATTCGCGAAGTCGGCGTCGGGTTCATGTTCGCGGTCAATCATCATGGCGCGATGAAGCACGCCATCGGCCCGCGTCGAGAACTCGGCTTGCGCACGATCTTCAACATCCTCGGTCCATTGACTAATCCTGCATTGGTGAAGCGGCAGGTGGTCGGCGTGTTCAGTCGGGAGCTGTGTCGTCCGCTGGCCGAGGTATTGCGCCGTCTCGGCAGCGAGCACGCATTGGTTGTGCATGGCAGCGATGGACTCGATGAAATCAGTCTTGCCGCGCCGACGCATGTCGCCGAACTGAAAAACGGCAACATCGAAGAGTATGATGTGCAGCCCGAAGACTTTGGCGTCCGCAGCCAGAGTCTGATCGGTTTGATGGTGCCCGATATGGATGCGTCGCTGGCGCTGATTAACGCCGCGTTTGCGCAGCGCCGCAACGGCGATGAAATCGGCGGAAAAGCCGCCGACATCATCGCGCTGAATGCGGGAGCGGCGCTGTACGTCGCCGGGGTAGCCACCAGTTGGAAATGCGGCGTCGAGCTCGCCGAAGATGAAATTCACGGTGGACGCGCCGGCGAAAAAATGGAAGAGCTGGCGGTGTTCTCACAGGGGTTGAAACTATGACTGATGCAGTGACAACGCCGACCGTGTTGAAAAAAATCCTCGCGCGCAAGCACGAGGAAGTCGCGGAGCGTCGTCGCGCATTGCCGTTTTCCGAATTGGAAAACCGCGCCAATGCGCAAACGCCGGCGCGTGATTTCGTCGACGCTATCGTGCACAAGATCGATAGCGGTGAGCCGGCGGTGATCGCCGAAGTGAAAAAAGCCTCGCCGAGCAAAGGCGTGATTCGAGCCAACTTCGATCCCACCGCGATTGCCGCGAGCTATCAGCGCGGTGGTGCCGCGTGTTTGTCGGTGTTGACCGATGTCGATTTCTTTCAGGGCAGCGATGCGTATTTGCAACAGGCGCGAGCCGCGTGTCAGCTGCCGGTATTGCGCAAGGATTTCACTGTCGATCCCTATCAGGTTGTCGAAGCGCGTGCGCTCGGTGCCGATTGCATTTTATTGATCGTTGCGGCGCTGTCGGATGATCAACTCGATGAATTAAGCGACGTCGCGTTGCAGTGGGGCCTCGATGTATTGGTCGAGGTGCATGATCGCGAAGAGCTGGAGCGTGCGATTCCACTCGGCAACCGACTGCTGGGAATCAACAATCGCGATCTGCACACGTTTGATGTCACATTGAACACCACGATTGAACTGCTCAACGATTTACCCGACGACATGATCGTAGTCAGCGAAAGCGGTGTGCATACGCGCGACGACGTTGCGCTGCTGCGTCAGCACGGCGTCAATGCGTTTCTGGTGGGAGAGGCATTTATGCGGGCAGCTGATCCCGGTACTGAACTGAAGCGATTGTTTTCGTAATCTGAAGAAAATAAAAAAGGCGCCTCCAGGGCGCCTTTTTTATCAAGTGGAAAAACGCGCGGCGTCAGCAGCGTTAGCGTGTGCCGTAAACCACCATCGTTTTGCCTTTCACGTTGACCAAACCCTGTTCTTCGAGCGTCTTCAATACACGACCGACCATCTCGCGCGAGCAGCCGACGATGCGGCCGATTTCCTGCCGCGTGATCTTGATTTGCATGCCATCCGGATGCGTCATTGCATCGGGTTGTTTGCACAGTTCGAGCAATGTGCGCGCGACGCGACCGGTGACATCGAGGAAGGCCAAATCGCCGACTTTGCGCGTGGTCAGTCGCAGCCGGCGAGCGAGTTGATTGCCGAGTGCGAACACGAATTCGGGATGCTTTTCGCTGAGCTCGCGGAATTTGGCGTACGACACTTCGGCGACTTCGCATTCGGTCTTGGCGCGAACCCACGCGCTGCGTGAATCCTCCGGATCGAACAACCCCATCTCGCCGAAGAAATCGCCGTCGTTCAGATAGGCCACAATCATTTCGCGACCGTCATCGTCCTCGATCAAAACGGTGACCGAGCCCTTGATGATGTAGTACAGAGAATCGCTGGCATCGCCCGCGTAAATAATGGTGCTTTTCGCCGGATAGCGACGGCGGTGACAGTTATTGAGAAACTCATCGATATTCTTGAGGCCGGGCTTTAACGAAACGGTGACCAAGGTGCAACCCCTTAGCTGTTCTAGGTGAACGGTGTGTCAATGATAGTATGGCGACCGGCAATTACCAGAATTGCCAAAGCCACCAAAGGGCTTATGTTAACTTGTTCAA
>CBFHCK010000065.1:0-9618 GCA_965653955.1 uncultured Spongiibacteraceae bacterium | reverse complement strand
CTCGCCGATCCGAGCGTAGTGCAACAGTTGATCGACAATCGCTTGAATAAATAGTCCGTAAAAACTAAAAGCCGTAAAAATAAAAAAGGCGGGAAATTCCCGCCTTTTTTATTTCCGCTTTTTCTCGAAGGCGATTACGCCTCCTGAGCCATTTCACCTTTGCGTAAACGATGATGCACATGCGGATCGTGCTTGAACACTTGCGGCAATAACGAGCCGAGCACCATGCCGATTATGCTCGCGATCAGACCGGAGCCATGCGGCGTCAGAACTTGCAGCGGCTGAATTAATTGCAGAATCGGCGACAACGGTATCGGAAACGACGCGATCGTCGATGGTTCCATTTCTGCGGTCAGCAGTAACGACACCCACGTTGTCACGCCGAAGAAGATTGAGAACAACGCACCCTGATTTGTTGCACGCGACCAATACACGCCGCACACCAGGGGAATAAACGCCGACACCAGCGTCACCTGATATGCGTTCTCAACCATCTCGAAAATGCTTGCGTCGGAATAGATCGCATAAAACGTGACGAGAACGGTGAAGCTCAACGTGACGATGCGCATATTGCGCAGTAATTGTTTATCGCCCATGTGCGGAAACATCGGCTTCAAAATATTTTCGCTGAATGAAACCGATGGGGCGAGCAGCGTTGCCGATGCGCAGCTCTTGATCGCCGATAACAACGCACCAAAAAATAAAATTTGCGCGAACAGCGGCGCGTTAGTCAGCACCAGCGTCGGCAATATTTTCTGCGAATCTTCTTCCATCAACCGCGACACCATTTGCGGGTCGATCATCGTTGCCGAATACGCCAGAAAAATCGGAATGAATGCGAATGCAAAATACATCGAACCGCCGGCCACGGAACCCCACATCGCGATCTTTTCCGATTTGGCCGACTGCACGCGCTGAAATACATCCTGCTGCGGTATCGAACCGAGCATCATCGTGATGGCGGCAGCGACAAAACCGACAATCGCAACGAAATTCGCATCCGGCCAAAACTGGAATTTACCGGCATCGTACGCGTGCTGCACCACTGTCATCACACCACCGGTCTGGCCGGCAATTTCGCCGCTGATCCACAGCATGCCGATCACGATGATGATCATCTGCAGGAAATCGGTAATCGCCACGGCCCACATGCCGCCAAAATAGGTGTAGATCAGAATCGTCATGGAGCCGATCCACATACCCTGCAGCTCGGAAATTGCACCGGCGGAGACGATATTGAAAATCAGACCGAGCGCAGTAATCTGCGCTCCGACCCAGCCGAGATACGACAACACGATCGCGATGGTTGTCATGACCTCGACGCCGCGCCCGTAACGGCGCTTATAAAAATCGCCGATCGTTAACAGTTTCATTCGATACAGCGGCACGGCGAAAAACAGGCCCACCAGAATCAAACACATCGACGCGCCAAACGGATCGGTGACTATGCCGTGCAGATTTTCTTCGAGAAATGTGGCGGGAATGCCGAGTACCGCTTCGGCGCCGAACCATGTAGCGAACACTGTCGCCATGACCACTGGAAATGGCAGATGCCGCCCCGCGATCGCAAAATCGGCGCTGCTATGTACGCGCCGCGATGCCCACAAGCCAATGGCAACGGAAATGACCCAATAACCGATCACGAACCACAGCAGCATGGTGGTGTCCCCTGCAAAATAAAATAATAAAAAATGTGGCGCTCAACGACGGCCGAACGGACAAAAAACCGGCGAATTGTACCTGACCATTTAGACCGTTACAGCAAAAATGCAGGTGCGCCGCAGCGCCCCGAAAAATTATTTTTCCGCAAAAAACGGGGCGGATTTATTCGCGGACCCGATTTTATTTTGCCAACCCGAGCTTATTTGCCAAATAGTGTCGACAGCTTGCGCCGAACGCTTCCAGCAACGCCCGACAATGCGGCGCATTGATGTCGTACCACTCGGGGTGCCATTGCACTGCGCACGCGAAATTTTTCGCGCCGCCGACCGAAATCGCCTCGATCAAACCGTCGGGGGCCAATGCTTCGGCGCGCAATGCCGACCCAAGATCATCGATGCCCTGTCCGTGGACTGAATTGACCTTCAGTTCGCGCTCGAAACCAAGCGCCTCCAACAGACCGCCAGGTTGCAACGTAACCGTATGAGCCGGGCCGTATTGCCCTTCGAGCGGCGCATTGCGATCTTCGCGGTGATCGAGCTTGCCCTCGACACGATGCACACGCTGGTGCAGCGTGCCGCCGAACGCGACATTCATTTCCTGCAGGCCGCGGCAAATGCCGAGCACCGGCACCCCCATTTCCACGGCGAGCGGGATCAGCTTTAAATTGGTTTCGTCGCGCTGCGGATCGCGCGCACTGCGCGGCTGCTCCGATTCGCGGCCGTAAAAATGCGGTTCGATATTCGATGCACCGCCGGTGACGAGCAGGCCATCAAGCCGGCCCAGTAACGCCTGCTGATCCAGCCGATCGGCCAGCGCCGGGATAATCACCGGCAGCGCATCCATCGCCTCGATGACGGCGAGCAGATAATGCTCCTCGGCCTGATGCCAGTAATAATCGGTATGTAATTGACGATCCGCAGTCAAACCAATCAACGGTTTTAACGTCGATGACATAAATGATTTACCTCAACATCACAGCGATCGGTGATAGCTCGCCCCGCGAACTATTCGATCGCAATCAAATCCAATTCGACTGAAACAGCGAACTTGGCTCGCCATGACATCGAAAAACCGGAGGATCGCATCATGACTAACCGGCTGGCAACCTGCTGTCGCTACGGAGCGATGGGATTATTGTTTATCGGTGCGATCGGCGCGAACGCGCAGGACGCGTTACAGGCCAAACTCGAAAAACTCGGCTACCGACAAGCCGACGCTGTGGAGAAAGTGCAGGATTATCGCGTCAACGGCTGGAATTACATCGATAGCAAACACATCGTGATTTACGCGGGACCATCGCGGCGTTACCTGATTACAACAATGAACGATTGCTCGGACCTGATCAGCGCAGAAAACATCGGCTTTAGCTCGACCGTTAACTACCTGACCAAATTCGATTCTTTACGAGTGCGCGGCGCCGGTGGATTCGAGCGCAATTGCCCTATCACCGAGATTCACGCACTCGAATCCATCAAGAAATAATTACCGTTGCGGCTGACGACACGCACTTGCGTTGTCACGCACGCCCCTGCCATTCCTTTAATTGCATATCGAACACATCGGTAAATAAGCATTCGCGGCGCAGCCGTTCGTATTCGAGCAATTTTTGTTTCTGATCCGCAGCCACCAAACCTTGCGCGATGGCGTCATCCAATTGCTCGGCAAACGTCTCGCCGTGTAACTGATGCTTGCGTTGCGCACGACGAAGCACCGTCAATATCGGCTCCACCTCCTGCAACAATTGCCACGACACTTCGAGCAAGCCTTGTCCATCGTTTTCATCGGTAGAGTGATAACAAAACTCGCTAATCGCGCTGCGAACTGCATGCGGCTCCATGATCGCCGCGCCGAGCACGCGCGTCAGTTGATCCGACGCATGACGCACCGGCATCCGCAACGGAAATGCGAGATGCTTCAATAGCCAACCGAGCGCGCCCACGGGGAAATTTTCGTAGAAACCGAGCAGCGCGCGCTGCGCTGCAATAAATGTGCGGCGCAATGCAAACTCGGCATGCGCATCGTTGATTGGATCGGCCGGCAGCGACGCGTGATATTTCAAAATGCTGCTGGCGATAAATAATTGGCTGAGTACATCGCCCATTCGCGCCGACAATAATTCGCGAAACTTCAGACTGCCGCCCATGACGACGAGACCGATGTCGGCGCTCACCGCGAGAATCGTGCTGAATCGATCGATCAGGCGATACCAGGGCGCTGAAAACGATGTCGCGCTGCGCGGCGTCGGAGCAATGCGATCGCCTAAAAATCCAAATGCAATCATTCGCACAAAGCGGCTTAACGTGAAGCCAATATGCTTGAACAATAATTTGTCGAATTGCATGAGTGTTGTTTTATTTTGTGGCTGTGCAAGCAATTCGAACTCGTCGAATAAATACGGATGACAGCGCATTACGCCCTGACCAAATATCATCAGCGAGCGCGTCACGATATTTGCGCCTTCGACGGTGATGCCGATCGGCACTGCCTGATACGCGAGCGCAATCGGATTGCGCGGACCCAGTTGCACACCGCGACCGCTCATGACATCCATCGCATGATTGATCGCGCTGCGCATCATTTCGGTCGAGTGATATTTCGCGATGGCGGTGACGACCGCCGGCGATCCTTCGCGCAAGCCGCGCGTTACCCATTTGCGCATCGCTTCGAGTGTATATGCCGTCGCGGCGATATCCGCGGTGGCTTCCTGCACGCCTTCGAATTTACCGATCGACGTATGAAATTGTTCGCGAATGCGCGCGAACGCACCGACCGCGCGATAACACACCTTGCTGCTGGCGGTGGAAACCGCCGGTAATGAAATGCCGCGACCGGCGCCGAGGCAATGCATCAGCATGCGCCAACCTTTGCCGGCCATTGCCGGGCCGCCGATGATCCACTCGATCGGAATAAACACATCGACACCGCTGACCGGCCCATTCATAAACGGCGCACTGGGATTATGGCGCTGGCCGGTATGCACGCCCGGATGGTTCGCGGGCAGCAACACGCAGGTGATGCCGTACTCGGATTTTTCGTTATCGCCCAGCAAGTGTTCAGGATCGAATAATTTGAAGGCGAGACCAATAACGGTGGCGATCGGCGCGAGAGTGATCCAGCGTTTCGCGAACGTCAGGCGCATACCGAGCACGTGTTCGCCGTTGTGTTCGCCGTAGCAGACGACGCCGATATCGGGAATCGAACCCGCATCGGAACCGGCCTCGGGCCCCGTCAAACCGAAACACGGAATTTCTTCGCCGCGCGCCAATCGCGGCAGCCAATAATTTTTTTGTTCGTCGGTGCCGAAATGCAGAAGCAGCTCACCGGGCCCGAGCGAGTTCGGCACCATTGCGGTAACGCCGGCGGTAATCGAGCGTGTCGCCAGTTTTGTCATCGCGCAACTTTGCGCATACGCGCTGAAACCGAGCCCGCCGTATTGCGGCGGAATGATCAGCGCGAAAAATCCTTTCTCTTTTAGAAATTGCCAGACATGCGGCGGAAGATCTTTGATTTCGTGCTGAATGCGCCACTCGTCGAGCATTGCGCATAAATCCTCGACTTCGTTATCGAGGAACGATTGTTCGCGTTCGGTTAGCTCAGGCAATTCGGTGTTATCGAACCATTCCCAATTGGGTTTGCCGGAAAACAATTCCTTGTCCCACCACGCCGTGCCCGCTTCCAATGCTTCGCGTTCGGTGACGCTCATCGGCGGCAATAACTTCGCGAGCGCTTTTTGAAAACGCGCGCTGATCAGATTCGCACGCAGCGCCGGCATGTTCAGCACGGCCAAAATGACGAGTATCGGCAACCACAACAGCATCGAATGCCATGCCGGGCTGATAAAACCAAGCAGCCATCCCGTGAACAAAATAATTCCCGAACTGAGCCACAACGGTGTTTCGCGATACAGCAATACCGCGACGACAATCAGCCCGATAATCAAACTGGCGATAAAAAACATTCCGATCTCCTGCTCGAATAATTCGAGCCAGTGTAAATCGGTTAGCGCGGAATTGGATAACAGTGAAGGCTATGCAAGAATACCGCCCGCCTGAGCAGCCAGGCGGGCGTCGTATAATGGCATTACCTCAGCTTCCCAAGCTGATGACGAGGGTTCGATTCCCTTCGCCCGCTCCATTTCACTTCAAGTTCATGCCCAATTCCGCTTCACTGTTCACGGATTAATTCGAATCGGGATTCGGTTTTTTCGCTGGCTTTAATTCCCGAAATTGCGCGAACGACTTCCAGTATTTCGCAGAGTTGGTGAGAAGAAGCCGAGCTTGCGTACCCCAGCCGCTGATGAATACATCGGTCTTGCCGTCGCCATCCAGATCGCCCCGGCCCATGCTGTAGCTGCGACCGACCGTAACGCCCGGCACCGCCTTCAGCGTGACATCGGTGAAATGCCCTGTACCGTCGTTTTGCCAGCCGCGCAGTTGCATCGGCACAAATCCCGGTACCTGGATCGCGCCCACTAAGAGATCGGGCGCTCCATCCTTATTGAAATCCACCACCGTTCCTGCCCACGTGGAAAATTGATGCGAAGGCAAACGCGCTTTGGTTTCGTCGCGGAAGTGCGCGGTACCATCGTTGATCAACAAACGTGCTTGCGGATCTTTCTGCCAACCGAAGTTGTTGCTGGTGATGTTGAAAAACACGATGTCGTTATGGCCGTCGCGATTGACATCGACGACATGCACTTCGCGCGATTCCATCGGCACCTGCAGATCCAGACGATCCGATGCGTCGATAAATCGCCCGGTGCCATCGTTGAGTAATAGCCGATTGGTAAGCGAGGGGCTTGCCAGAACCATATCGAGATGCCCGTCGCCGTTCATATCCGCCAGCGCGACGCTTTCGGTCTGGTCGTTAGTCGCAGGCAGGTTGGTCGCTGTTGCATCGATGAAGTGGCCGGGATTGCGTGCGTCGTTCAGGAATAACAGATTGCGCGCCGGCAACACCTTCGAGGTGGGCAAATGCCCGGTCTCACCGGTGCTACCGATAACAATATCCGGCAGGCCATCGCCATTTACATCGCCCAATGCCAGCCCGTTGCCCTGACTGGAAGCGGGTAACCGGCTGCTCATATCAGTGAAGCCGCCTTTGCCATCGCCGAAAAACAGCTGATGAACTTCGTCCGATTCGGCAACGAACACGACATCGATGTTGCCGTCGCCATTGAAGTCGGCTGCGCGCACGTGTTCGCTGTCGTGGATTACCGATCCAAACGCGCCGGGACGGTGAGTCAGCTTCCCGTTGCCGTCGTTCAGGTACAAGCGATTGACGCCGTACTCGACCGAGACAATCACATCCAGATCGCCATCATGGTCGACATCCGCGAACACGGAATCGGTGGTATGGAGGTTCGGCGCGATCGGGACCGACGTTGCGGTAGCGTCGATTAATACCGACGACGGCTGCTCCGGGATCAGCGTAAACGCATCGGTGGCGGCTTCGGGCGCTGGCAGCTTGGAGTTAACGCAACCGGCGATCGATATCAGCGCGGTTAACGTCAGGATAGGCGTGGTATATCGCTTCATTCTGGTTTCCTGATTGCAATGATTTGGCTCGTTTCGACGAGCGCTACCGTAACGTGTTGCCGCCGTGGTGATAACCCCTGAAATGTTCATCAAACACTTCTTTTCGATATGGATTGGCATAACGATTGGCAATGATTTGGATTGGGGGTTCTGCTTTCGGCTGCAACCCTCGCGCTCCCGCCGTGTCCCAATGAAGCGCTTTTATGTACCGCTGCGGTGGCGCAAACTAAGGCCGGCACTTTTGCATCGACGAGTGCCGCCGCATTAACAAATGTCCTCGCATCACTTGTACGGAGACTGCTGCCATGCGCCATATCCCGCAGATGCTGGTTGTAATGACGCCCTTTCCCCATCACATCGACGCCAATGCGACGCTGACCGACGCTGTGGCGATGATGGAAGCTCATGACATTCGTCACCTGCCGGTATTCGAAAACGGCGACATTCTTGGCATTCTTTCGGAACGCGATATCGAGCGCGCGAAAATCCTCGGCCATCCATTGCGCGATGAAACCGAATTGCGCGTCGGCGATATCTGCGCGCAGCGGCCCTATTTCGTCGATGTCTCCGATCCGATGGATCGGGTGCTCGATGCCATGGTCGAGAAACGACTGGGCTCAGTGCTGGTGCTGCGCGAGGGCGAATTGGCCGGCGTATTCACCGCCGTCGACGCCTGCAAGCTATTGACTCAGCTGCTGCGCGATACGTTTCCGCGCCCAACGCCTGGAACCGAGGCGGCTTGATTGCGGTTGATCGGCGGTTGCTCGAGCGGTATCCCCTCTGCATAATGCCGGCCGAACCCGACACCACGATTCAATAATTTAAACGGTGTCAGCGGGCCAATCATGCCGTAACGATTTTCCCCACTGCGGTTTTACTATTTACCCATTTCGTCCGCATGCCCGTGCGTGACCTCAGACCCAAAGGTGAGCTTGGTGCGGTATCGATATTTACTGCTGCTATGCATGCTATTGCCGGCCATCTGGCCGACGGGCGCCTGGGCTGCTGCCGAAACGGGCAAACTGATGTTGCGCGGCGAAAGTGACGTGCAGCGACCCGTGGCGCTGGATGGGGAATGGCATTTTTTCCCCAATCAGCTCGTCGGACCCGAACAGTTGCACGCACGCAGAAGTAGCGCTATCGACGCGCAAGTACCCGGCGGATGGGGGTCGAAGGCGCTCAGCGCGCAACCCCGTCAGGGCGTCGGCACCTATTGGCTGGAACTCGTGGTGGGCAATGCCTTGCCGCAACCACTGGCATTGCATTTCGAACGGTTTTGCGGCGCCAGCACAATTTATTTTTTTGCTGACACCAAGCGTTCGGCCAAACCGTTACTGGAGTTGGGCCATCTCGGTACCGCTCGCCAGGATGAAATTCTTGCGGGCGGCGACACGCTTATCGACCTCCCTCCGCTAAAAGCCGGCGTTTATCACCTGCTGGTGCAACAAACGAATTTCCATCTGATGATCGGCGGGTTATGCGGCCGTGTGGCTATCGGCGAGGCTACCGTCGTGACGCATCGGCAAGCGCAAAAAACGATTAAAAGCACTGTGATCGTCACGCTGCTACTGAGTCTCGCGCTCGGATCGCTGCTGCTTGGATCGCAAAACGGCGAGCGCGCAGCCCCTTGGCTGGCACTGCTCTGTACATCGGCAGCGGTGCTCATCGTGGGCAATACCGGCTTGCTCGACGCATTGATGCCGCCGCATAGCGTGATGCTGCAACCGTTGCGTCACGGGCTATACGCCCTCGCGATCCTGTGCGTGCCGAGCTCGCTGTTGATGATCATTCGCCATACCTTCGCGCTAACGCTGCCGCGTATGCTGATCACCAGCAATATGGCCCTCGCGCTGCTGTTGATTCTTGGCGTCGCCGTTCTGTTGCTGCTTCCGGCTGCTCGGCAACATATATCTGCGTTGTATTGGCTGATTCAGGGGGCGTGGGCGGCGCAGCTGATCGTGGCGGGAATCGTGCTCGCTACTGCCTGCCGGCGGCGACGGCAATATGCGCGGCTGGTGCTCGGCGCGACGCTGCCGCTACTGCTGACCATGTCGATCGATTTTTATCGGTTTCATGCCCTGGGGCTGATCGACATGTTGAGCGTTTACGCGATCACCTTTCTCGCCGTTGTTTACTGCGGCATTTACACATTGAAATTCGGCAGCGCTTATCGGCTGGCAGCGCGGCTATCGCTGCACTTGCAGGAAGAGGTCGAACTGCGCACTGCCGAATTGCGCGACAAGAATTACAAGCTCGAACAAACCCAGATCGCGTTGCAGCGCGCCAATGAAACACTGAAGCATCTGTCGATCACCGACAGCCTCACCCGCGTCCATAATCGGATGTACTTCGAGCAGCAGTTCGAAAAAGAATGGCGACGCTGCGGCCGCAATGGGCTGCCATTGTCGGTGTTGATGAT
>CBFHCK010000064.1:0-9908 GCA_965653955.1 uncultured Spongiibacteraceae bacterium | reverse complement strand
GGCCGGATTGATGCTCGCGCTGCCGATCAATTTCTCCTTCCATTTGTCGGCCACAGGCAGTGCGGCTTCGAACTGCCCGGTTTTCAGCTGATTGATCAATCCCTGCTGAATGACATCGTTAAACAGGCGGCTGAACTCTTCCAGATAATCCCAGGCGGCTTTGCCATCCTCGGGTATTTGCATTTTTTTCAGCAGCTCATCCAAATAATTATTCATTGAATACCTCATGTATTACGTCCATTACTCAGCCGAATCCGTTTCAGGCGATTTTTTCTGCGTCAGTGGATTGAATACAGACCACAGCATCTTGTTGTAATCGACGATCGATTTAACGCTGGCTGCCATCGTTGGTGAAAGCAATTTGCCGAGTTCAGCGGTATCGAATTTCGCCGTTTCCTGCTGCAGTTTTTCAATCAAGCCGCTTTGCAATTTGGAAATGTCAGGCAACCCATACAGCCGCCGTACTTCTTCCGGAGTGATGTCGACAGTGATCTCGATCTTCATTGCGGTAGTCCTCGTGGATAGGGAAGTTCATGCGCAAATGATACGGGTGCGGGTAGTGTTAGTGAGTCACCATTTACATTTTGTTACCGAAATACTCAGGTTGTTACTTTATATTGGTGTGCATCGGCGCCGCAACGTGTCGAAACGACTTTTACGAGTTCAATTGCAGGAGCAAGTTCATGGGATGTTTTTCTTCGGTATCGGCAACCTCATCAATCGATCGTGGCTATAGAGGCGCGCTTACCGAATTCATGCGCATGCGTCAGCATGCTGGCGCAGCCAATTACTCGCTGTCGCGTTGTATGCCGTGTGTAGAGGTTGAGGAATACAGCGATTCGGGAATTGCGGAAGCGATTAGTACGCCTACCGACAAAGCCGCATTCAGCGATCAAGAAATTGAGAACTGCGCCTATCTAGGCTGGGTGTCGCGCGCTTGCTGATTGCACCGCGGCAATCGAACCTACATTCGGCCGCAGTGCATAACCACCGCCGCGCACAGTGATCAGGCTGACTTCATTTGTAACCATCGCCAATTTTTTTCGCAATCTGCCGATCAGTACATCGATGGTTCGATCGCCTACCGACCACGCTCGACGTAACGAGCTGCGGCTCAGGCGTTCTCTGCATACCGCTGCGGGTGCGCCGCCGATTAATTCCTGCATCAGCGAAGCTTCGGTATCCGAAAGCTGTTGAAACGATAATTCGCCATCGATCATCCCCGTCATCACATCAATCGATAAACCAGCAAATGCCAGCCGATAATGCAATTCGGGATGCGTTGTCGGTCGTGGCGTCGGTGTAGCGTGATGGCGTCGAATTACCGCGTGGACGCGCGCTATTAATTCCTCAAAATCACATGGTTTGATGATGTAGTCATCGGCGCCTGCGTCGAGACAATGACTTGCAGTCTTGCTGCATTCAACGCAGCTCAACATGATGATTGGCACAGCACTTACCGCACGAATCTTGCGGCAAATACCACAACCGTCATCGTCGTCGGAAAAAGCACTGAGTAAAATAAGATCGGGAGTTTCTTGTGGTAATGCCGTGATAAGCGCTGAGTAGTCATGGATGCATTTCAGCTCGATATCGAACGATTTGAGATGCTGTCGCGCGCTGCGGCAGAAAATCATATCGTCATCGACGAGAATTAGATTGACCTTTTTTATTATTGATGAAGCCATTTTTCCATCCGCTAGTCAGAATTAATCATCTGATAACGTGTCGCTGAATTCAGCAACGGCTCTTTATCGTGAGTTCGAGTATCAGCTCAAAAAAATCGATTAGCAAGTTTGTAAATAATAAATTCCTGTGCGCGCTATAGCGCAGTTGTTAGAGAGCGGCCCTAACGCTATTTTTCGCTAGCAGGAAGAATTTTTCATTGGATACATTTGTTACCCAAAGCCTCCATTGTTTACATTTCGTTACACTATGCCGGGGATGGGTAACATAGAATGGGTGTGTTGCGTGATCAAACACATTTATTGAGGTGAAAGGATTATGGATTTTGCGGCATCGGTTAAACAGAAAGCAGCGGCAACCTATCAACTGGGCGAATCGCTGAACAAAGTAGTGGTCGACTCGATCGAGCAACTCGCTCAAGCCGGTGTGGATAGCTGCGGTTATTACAGCGAGCTGGGTGTTCAGCAACTGCGAGCACTATCCAGCGTGAGAGATGCGAATTCGTTGCGCGATTATTTCGGCTCAGCGATCTCCGCTTTTGGCGAAGTGACCAAGCGCGCGATCGGCGATGCGGAAATTCTGGCGAAAGCCGGCGCTCAAGTTAAAAACCACGTGACCGAAGCAGTAAGCACCAAACAAGCAGTTGAGCCGAAGCCTGCCGAGCGTAAAGCGTCGAAGGCGTAACAAAGGCTCGAACGGGCTACGTTTGATTTCTAGATATGTGATTTTTTAACGCGCTTCGGCGCGTTTTTTTATCCCTGAATATTTGCCCGATACTTGCTGCATGACGGTGATAACAATAATATACATATGCCATATATTTTGATTTATCACCGAGGAGATTCGTATGTCGTCATTGCAGGAAGTCACCGAAGCAATCGCTCAGAAGGTGGCGTCGGCCAAGCCCTTCGGTAAGAAGATCAAATTTTCGCTCGATGGGCAGATCATTTATCTCGATGGCACGACGACGCCGCCGAGTGTTTCCAATGAAGATGTCGATTCTGATGTGACGATCAGCGTATCGATGGAAGATTTCCTTAAGTTGATGAATAAGCAATTGAATCCGCAAATGGCCTTTATGTCCGGCAAGATTAAATTGCAGGGCGATATGATGGCGGCAATGGCGCTAAGCAGTATTTTCTAACGAACAAATGAATTTTAAACGGGGCGTATGACGCCCCGTTTTCGTTTGAGTCGCTATCAATAAATAAATCAGCGCAAGCGAAGCGAGGGAACCTTTCATGACAGAGGAAATAAATACCCCTGAGCATTGTGCGAAAACGAATCGCCGCGATTTTTTGAAACACACCGGCGCGTTGGCAGCTGGCATTGGCGCCAGCGCTTTCATCGATGACGCACAATCTGCACCGCTGTCTGCTCGCAACATTCATTGGGATGCGAGTGCCGATGTTGTAGTGATGGGCTCGGGTGTAGCCGGAACCGCCGCCGCAATAGAGGCGCGGCGCGCGCATGCCGAAGTGCTATTGCTCGAGAAATTCCACGTGCCGGGTGGATCGTCGAGTCTGTCCGGCGGCGTTTGCTATATGGGTGGCGGTACCCCATTGCAGAAAGCGCTGGGTTTTAGCGACTCGATTGAAGACATGTACAACTACATGGTTGCAGCGAGTGGCATTTATGCCGAGCAGGAAAAAATTCGTTTGTATTGCGAAGGCAGCCTTGAACAATATCAATGGCTGATTGAAAACGGCATCGTTTATTCGCAGGAATTTTCTGCGGAAAAAGAGCTGACTCGAGGCAGTGCGTCGCTGTATTTCTCCGGTAACGAAAAAGGCCATCCCTACCGCGAACTCGCGAAAGTGGCACCGCGCGGCCATTTGCCTTCGGCAGAAAATCAAACCGGTGGACGCCGCATGATGCAGGCGCTGTTGGCATCGGCCGAGCAGCTCGGTGTGCAGTTGAAACTGAGGGCATCGTGCGAGCGCCTGGTTCAGGAGACTGATGGTTCTGTTTCCGGTGTGCAGATTAACGATGGAGATCAGGTTAGATACATTCGTGCGCGTAAAGGCGTAGTGCTTGCTGCCGGCGGCTTTATCCATAATCGGGATATGGTGAAAAGATACGCGCCGGAAATGTATCAATGTTCGGCACCATGGGGGCGCGCTGGCGATCTCGGTATCGGTATTCGAATGGGGATGAGCATTGGCGGTGAAGTACTGCGAATGGATCAGGGCTTTACGATCCTCCCGCTATATCCGCCGGAAAGTGTTTTGCGCGGCATTGTTGTGAGTCGGCAGGGGCAGCGTTTCGTCAATGAGGATGCGTACTACGCATTTCTCGGTCATGAAATTGCGTTCCATCAAAATCATTTGGCGTATCTGGTAGTCGATCGCGACAGCGATTATCCAGGCTCGAACGATTATCGCGTCAACCTCGTCGCGCAAGCCGATTCAATTAGCGCGCTCGAGCAACAATTGCGTATGCCGACGCAGGCATTGCAGCACACCGTCGATTATTACAATCGATTTGCGCGCAAAGGTATGGACCCATTGTTCGGTAAAAACAAAGAGTATTTGGCGGCGTTGCAAAAGGGACCGTTCAAAGCGTACGAGTTGAGTGGCAAGAATGCTTTTTTTGTTGCGCATACCTTTGGCGGTCTGCATACGAATAACGATGCACAAGTCATCAATGCATGGGGCGAGGCGATTCCTGGTTTATATGCCGCGGGTCGCACGGCTGCGAGCATTCCGGTGTCGCCATATATTGCTAGTGGCGTATCGCTCGGGGATGGCATTTTCTTTGGACGTCGCGCCGCTCGCCATGCGCTGCAACGTAAAGCGTAAGGATCAAAAATGAAACGCTTAATTGCGCTGTTTTTATGCGCTGCCGCGTGGGTGGCAGCAGCCGATCCTGTGCCGCAGGGAGATGTCACGCGCGGGAAATTAGTCTTCGGCCCATGCCGAACCTGCCATATTCCCAATAAAGACGCAGGCAATCATAACGGGCCGAATCTGTTCGATATTTTTGGTCGTAAGGCGGGAACACGTGAAGGATTTTTATATTATTCCGACGAAATAAAGAATGCCGATTTCGTCTGGACGCCAGAGCTACTCGATTTGTGGTTAGCGAATCCCGGTCAATTTTTGCCGAATTCGACGATGATTTTTGTGCCGATCGCCGATGCGCAGCGGCGTGCGGATTTGATTGAATATTTGAAAACATTTCGCGATTGAACGTGAGCCCCGCTATTCAGGTAGTTATCTGCCCCGGCCATATATGAAGCCAGTGGTATGATGGCGCGACTTTTTTTCCAGAGAGTGGATGTAAATGCAGTTAATCAACCAACTGGCTGCCTTGAAAATCGTTCCTGTCATCGCAGTCGAGCGGGCCGAAGATATTGTGCCAATGGGAAGGGCGCTCGTTGAAAACGGGCTGCCGGTAGCGGAAATTACGTTTCGCACGGAAGCGGCGCTGGAAGCGATTCGACTGCTGCGCCAGGCGCAACCGTCGATGCTGATCGGTGCGGGCACGGTTCTTAATCGCGCTCAAATCGAACAGGCCAAAGCTGCCGGCGCTACTTTTATCGTCAGCCCCGGCTTGAATCCGAATACCGTGCGCGCCGCGCAGGATTTGAATATTCCAATGATTCCCGGCGTGAATAATCCCAGCGATATCGAAGCTGCCATCGAGCTGGGACTGACGGCGCTGAAGTTCTTTCCGGCAGAGCCCTCGGGTGGCGTCAAGATGCTCAAAGCGTTACTTGCACCGTATTCCCAGATGCAATTCATGCCGACGGGTGGAGTGGGGCCGCACAACATTCGCGACTATCTGGCGATCGAAGGCGTGGTAGCGTGCGGCGGCAGCTGGATGGTGGATCCGAAGCTGGTACGCGAGGGACGCTGGGAAGAGGTCGGTCGATTGATTCGCGAAGCGCGCGATCTCGTGCAGTAGACAAATAGCGCGCGAAAAAAAGGCCACTCAGGTGGCCTTTTTCTTTGCTTCGAAGCACGGTTGAAGGGAAGTGACTAGCGCTTCACGATCACCGATGAGCCATGGCCGAACAAGCCTTGGTTCGCGGTAATGCCGACCTTGGCATTTTCGACCTGACGTTCACCCGCCTGACCGCGCAATTGCCACGTCAATTCGCACACCTGCGCCAATGCCTGCGCCGGCACCGCTTCGCCAAAGCAGGCGAGGCCGCCGCTGGTGTTGACCGGAATACGCCCGCCGATGCGCGTGGCCCCGGAGCGGAACAGATGCTCAGCCTCGCCCTGACCGCAGAGCCCGATGTGCTCGTACCAGTCCAGTTCGAGCGCCGACGACAAGTCGTAAACCTCGGCGAGCGATACATCTTTCGGACCGATACCCGCTTCCTCGTAGGCTTTTTTCGCGAGCGAAGCGCGGAACGAGTGGGCTTCGGCAACCGCTGCCGAATCCGTCGCAATATCCGGCATTTCGACTTCGCCACTGGCGTAGCGGGGCGAAACGGTCGAAATCGCTGCGATGCGCACCGGATTGTTCACACCATGTCGGCGTGCGTAATCCATGCTGCACAACACCAGCGCAGCGCCGCCGTCGGACGTCGCACAGATTTCGAACAAGCGCAGCGGATCGGCCACCATCGCCGAACCGAGTACTTCCTCGATCGTGAATTTCTTGCGATAGCGCGCTTTCGGATTGGTAAAGCCGTGCTCGGCATTTTTCACTTTGACGGCGGCAAAGTCCTCGTCGGTCGCGCCGTATAAATCCATGCGACGACGCGCATACAACGCGAAATAGGTTGGGTTGGTAATGCCGATATAAAAGCGCAGCCAATCCGGATCTTCCGGGCGATAGCCTTTTGCCGGCGCCAGAAAGCCTTTCGGTGTGGTATCCGCGCCGACGACGAGTGCCACTTCGCACGCGCCCGACAGAATTTTTGCGCGCGCGGCAGCCAACGCTTGCGAGCCGGTGGCACAGGCGGCGTAGGAGGTGTGTACTTCGGCACCTTGCCAGCCCAGCGCCTGCGCAAACGTGGCGCCGGCAACATAACCCGGATAACCGCAGCGCATGGTGGCGCCGCCGGAGACGAACTGGACATCTTTCCAGCTGACGTTCGCGTCTTTCAGTGCATCGCGCGCGGCAGCTACGCCGTATTCGACGAAATTACGGCCCCATTTGCCCCACGGGTGCATGCCCACGCCAAGAATGGCGACTTCATTGTTGCTCATTGCGCGCCTCCCGTTGCGGTGTGAGTGGCGTTAGAAGTGGTGGCCATCGGTTTCCATTTCCAGATCAGCTTGTCGGTTTCGTCATCCTGGTACAGCGTTTCCAATACCAGCTCCATCTTCATGCCGACTTTCAGTTCGGTGACATCGACACCTTCGATGACCTGACCGAGCACGATCATTTTTTCGTGATCGAGTTCGACCGCAGCGATCGTGTACGGCACGAATGGATCGGCGGCAACGAACGGTTCCGGCGGTTTGTAGCAGGCATTTGTGTACGACCAGACCTTGCCGGTGCGGCTCAATTGCACATCGACGAACTCAGTGCCTTCGCAATCGGGATTACGGCAGAACGAAGTTTGTCGTGGGAAGAAATAGGTTTTGCATGCGGTGCATTGCGTTCCGATCAAATGCGGCTGGTCTTTATCCAGCGTGTACCAGCCTTCGATGGCGGGCACTTGCGGTTTGCTGCTCATGGGAAACTCCTGTGACGGCTGCATAAGCGAACCGGCGCGCGGCCGGTCGTTGGCGCGGTGGGATCATCGCGGCAAAGCGGAATCGCGATCATCGTCCAAATGACCTATGGAATTGACCGTCTCGCGCCATAGTCGGCGTGGTCGATAAAAAATTGCGGCGAGTGGCGGGGAAATTGCGAACGTAGCCGCCAGTTAAGGCGGCGATATCAATGCTTGCGCGGCGTTCGATAATTGTTGCTCGAGCGCCAGCATGCCAGCCGGACCGAGCACGGCCTGATATTCGCCGCGCACCTCTTGCAGCACCTCGGCGAAATCGCGCTGTAATGCGCAACCCCCTGCCGATAGCTTGATCAAGCGCGAGCGCTTGTCGTGCATATCGAGTTCGCTTTCGACGTAACCGGCGCGCTCGAGATCGCGCACCAGCTTGCCGGTTGCCTGTTGGCTGATACCGATCCGGTCGGCAAGTGTGCCGAGGCTGATGGCGGTGTGATCGAGATTTTCGATGACGGCGCTGTGTGCACCGCGAATTTTGCGATGGCCGCGGGCGCGGCATTTGGCAAGAGCGCGTTGTTGAAAATTATCGGCCAGCTCATGCAGTAATTGACCGAGGTGGGGAGGGGAAGGCTTTTGCCATTCGGATTTTTGGCTGCGGTTCATCTACGGCGTCCCGAATTTATTGTTATTTAAGGTGTGTTATCCACGCCTTAATGTGATCGATCGGATGCGCCACAACTTAGGCGTTAGAGCGACACGCTGTCTAATGAAGTTTACGTAACCCTTCGAGCGGGACTGTGGACGCTAGTCGATCATCGGCAAACCGAGTACATTAGCCGGCCTTCGCCGATGCGCATGCATCGATCAATTCACTGTTATTCGCAGGATGATTTCATGAGTTTTTTCATTGCTGATGCCTATGCCCAGGCAGCCACTCAACCCGCTTCGCAAACCAGTTCCATTATGCAGATGCTGTTTCTCGGCGGCCTATTCGTGATGTTTTATTTTCTGGCGATTCGCCCGCAACGCAAGCGCCAGAAAGAGCACGCGGCAATGGTGTCGGCGTTGGCGAAAGGCGATGAAGTTGTAACCAACAGCGGTATTCTCGGCAAAGTGACTAAAGTGGAAGACGATTACATCGCGCTGCAAGTGGCGGATAACGTCGAGCTGAAGTTCCAGAAGGCATCCGTGCATGCTGTGTTGCCCAAGGGCACTTTGAAATCGATCTGAGCAACAATCGATCTCAACAGCAATGGCCTTCACTTATCCGCCACGTTTAGCACTCGCACAAACCCCGACGCCGCTGCAATTGTTGCAGCGGCTGTCGCAGCAAATCGATGGTCCGCGCATCTGGATCAAGCGCGACGATCTCACTGGTTCGGTACTCACCGGCAATAAAATCCGCAAGCTCGAATTCACGCTGGCGCAGGCACAGCGCGATGGCTGCAATGCAATTGTGACCTGCGGCGGCGTGCAATCGAATCACTGCCGAGCAACAGCGTTGCTATGTGCGCAACTCGGTTTGAAATGTCGGTTGATTCTTCGCGGCGAGGCGCAACCGCCTTACGACGGCAATCTATTGCTCGATTATCTTGCCGGCGCCGAAGTATCGGTATTTCGCCCTGCGATTTATCAACAAAATCTCGATGATTTACTCGGCGATGCCGCGGCGCAATTACGTGGCGAGGGCATGGCGCCTTTCGTCATTCCGACCGGTGCCAGCGATGGTATAGGCGTGTGGGGATATATCGCGGCTTGCGAAGAATTACGCGCCGATTTCGCGCTGAATAAAATCGATCCACGCTATATCGTCTGCGCAACCGGCTCCGGCGGAACGCAGGCGGGGTTAACAGCGGGCGCTGCGTTACATGCGCTGAATGCCGAGGTTTACGGCGTGGCTGTTTGCGATGACGAAGCTTATTTCCAGAACAAAGTGCGCAGCGATCTACGCGACTGGCAACAGCGTTATGCGGTTGCGCTCGATATTGAATCGTTGCCGATACGTGTTATCGATGGCTACGTCGGCCCCGGTTATGCGAAGGCAACTCCCGACATATTTGCAACGATCAAACGTGTAGCCAGCGTGGAAGGTATCGTGTTCGATCCCGTTTACACCGGCAAAGCCTTCCACGCGATGTTGATCGAAATCGAGAAAGGTCGCTTTCGCGATTGCGACGATATCGTGTTTATTCATACTGGCGGTGTATTTGGATTATTTCCGCAGCGCGATCAGATCGATTTTTGATGACCACGAATATCCGTCACGGCATTTAATGGGGCGTCGATGTGCGTTTTATTTATCGATGTGCTGATTATTTATCGATGTACTGATTAATGGTTGATGTACTGAGTTATTGGTCGATGTACTGGCGCGGTACTCGATGTCCGATCGCAGTGAACAATTCGTAGCTAATCGTTCCCGCATGCTCGGCGATCAGCGCTGCGGATAACTGCGGGCCCCACAAAATTGCATCGTCACCTGCCTGCACCGGCTTCAGGTCGGTGACGTCGACAGTAATCGAATCCATCGACACACGTCCGACAAGTGGGGCGATTTCTCCATTGATCGATACCGGCGTGCCATTAC
>CBFHCK010000063.1:0-10082 GCA_965653955.1 uncultured Spongiibacteraceae bacterium | reverse complement strand
TAATCTTTCTTCGCAAGCGCTTTTTATCACTTCTTCAAAACTCGCTTGGTACCCTCGGTTGTGCCCGAGAGAGCGGCGCATTATAGGGATCGCTTTTCTTGCGTCAATCGTTTTCGAACAGAATTTGAAACTTATTTTGGCCATCAATCGACTTCGAAGAGGTGGTACTTCTTTTTACCTAAGCGGACAACATAAAAAGACCCATGGAAGGCGCGCGTCGGAGCAAAGCAATCCAACGCCTTCATGTTGTCTTCGATACCGATTGGCTCACCATTAATGGCAACGGCGCGGCTAGCGAGCGCGTCTTTTACGTGCTTACCCGATGCCGCCAACCCGCCTTCTGCGAATAACTGAGTCAGCGGCATGTCGGCAAGGGAGTTTCGATCGAGCCGAGTGCTCGGCAAACCATCAAGACGAAGCTGATGAAAATCCTCTTTGGAGAGCGCGCGGACATCGCCACTAAAAAGCGCCGCCGTAATACGCTTGGCGGCCTGCAAGTCCTCGGAGCCGTGCACCAGCGCCGTAACTTCATCCGCAAGAATCCCCTGAGCTCGCGGCCGACCAGCTATTAGCTGATCCTCTCTTTCTATTTCATCGATTTGAGCGGGGCTCAAAAATGTGAAATAGCGAAGAAACTTATAGACATCCACATCTGCGGTATTGATCCAGAATTGATAGAACGCGTAGGGCGAAGTTTTAGACCGGTCCAACCAAACAGTACCAAGCTCAGTTTTGCCAAACTTCGTTCCATCCGCTTTGGTGACCAGCGGCATTGTTAGTCCATAAACTTGCCTGGCGTTGCGGCGCCGTGTCAGATCGATTCCACCAGTAATATTGCCCCACTGATCGGAACCACCTATCTGTAACGTGCAGTTATATAAACGGTTTAGCTCTGCGAAATCGTATGACTGAAGCAGCAGATAACTAAATTCGGTAAACGATATTCCGTCACCCTCCCGATCGATACGCTGCTTAACCGACTCTTTGTGGATCATTGAACTGACTGAAAAATGCTTGCCGACATCGCGTAAAAAATCGAGCGCGGAAACTCCGCTCATCCAATCGAGATTGTTAACGACCAAGGCTCCACTGGGGGAATCGTCGAAATCGATGAAGCGGCCAACCTGGCGACGCAACTTTTCCACCCATCCCGCCACCACATCGGGCGTGTTCAATCGCCGCTCCTGCGCCTTGAAGCTTGGATCGCCGATCAGCCCAGTGGCGCCGCCTACCAGCGCAATTGGGCGATGACCGGCTTGCTGAAAGCGCCGCAAAGTTAATAGAGGCACGAGGCTGCCAATGTGCAAGCTATCGGCCGTCGGATCGAATCCGCAATAAACAGTACGGCTACCGCTAGCCAAATGGTGTTCCAGCTCACCTTCGGCTGCGGCAATTTGGGCAATTAGAGAACGAGCGTGAAAGTCAGAAATTAGGTCAGTGGAAGTCGAGGTCATAGGTGCATCGTTCAAAAAAGTGTGGATAGCTCCATCCCGTGCCGTGACGAAGCCAGCATCTTCAATGGATAAAGGGTTGACGTACTGGAGAATGTAGGCAAACTGTACAGCAGTGCCAGCAAATGGCGCACCTTACATCAACCTTATTTAATTGCAAGCCGTGCTCCTTGATCGCTCAAAAGTGCTGTTTGAGCATCGATAGGTAAGCTTTTTGCGCGAAATTTAGCGAATTTTTTTGGTCAACCTGACCCCGAATTGAAGATTGATAGATGAGAAATAAGAAATTTGAACCGGTGGCAATCATAAGAACCCTGCTTCAAGAGCTCCCAAAAACGCACATGCTGCTGGCCACGCTGGCCCTTGCAGTGGTGTTTTTTGCGTTGCTGCTGCCGAGCGGAGAGGTTCAAGCGAATCGCCGACCAATGCCTTTATCAATTCACGCTGATATCGATCCGCAACTCGCGCTGAATAGTCTGGCCACCCCAACCCTTATCGAACCAAAGCTAAATACCGAACAGTTCACCAGCGAGGAAGCCTGGCAGGAGCTGACGGTTCGCAAGGGCGACAACTTGGCAAAACTATTCGAACGGGCCGGCGCATCCGCCAACGACCTGAACGAAGTGTTGCAATCAGGCCCCGAAGCAAAAACCCTTAAGCATATTTTCCCAGGCCAGAAACTGGCGTTTCAACTCGACAAAGAAGGCCAGCTGGTTGCTTTACGCCATGAAGAAAGCGAACTGAAAAGCACCCTCTTTAATCGTGACGAGAGCAATTTCGTTGCCGAGAAGATTAACCGCGACCCGGAAGTACGCCATCAGTTCGCGCGCGGCACCATCACTTCCTCTTTATATAAGGCTGGTCTCGATGCGGGTCTCAGCGATGGCATGATCCTGCAAATGGCCGAAATTTTCGGCGGCGAAATCGATTTCGTATTGGATCTACGTGCCCAGGACGAATTTGTGGTCATGTACGACGAGTATTATCTGGACGGCAAGAAAATCGGTAACGGGCCGATTCTGGCCGCCTCTTTCAGCAATCAAGGTACCGAGCATTCGGCGTATCGCTATGTCTACGCGAATGGCGATGTCGGCTATTTCACTGCCGATGGCGTGAGCATGCGTAAAACGTTCATGCGCGCACCGCTGGATTTCATTCGCGTCAGCTCGCCATTCAGCTTGTCGCGCGTCCATCCGCTGTTTAAAACGAGCCGCCCACACCGCGGTATCGACTACTCAGCCCCAACCGGGACACCGGTTTACGCAGCTGGCGACGGTCGCGTTGCCCAATCCGGCTACAGTGCTTCCAATGGCAATTTCGTTGTCGTTCAGCACGCCGGCAATTACGCAACCAAGTATCTGCATCTGCACAAACGCTCGGTTAAAGCCGGCGATCGCGTCAAACAACACCAGGTAATCGGTACCGTGGGCGCGACCGGTTGGGCAACCGGCCCGCATTTGCATTACGAGTTCCTCGTCAACGGGGTGCATACCAACCCGGCGAAAATCGCTGGCAAGCTTCCGCAAGCAGATCGCATCGCAGCAACCGACAAGCGCCGCTTCAGCGAGCAGGTACGTGGGCTACAAACGCAATTTGCTGCCTACGCAAACCAAAACAACCTGGCACGTCAGGACGATACGCAACCCGTCGACAGCTCCACCACCAAAAGTCTCTAATCCATGGCACAGACCGACGAACTTTATGTCGGCCTGATGTCGGGCACCAGCCTCGATGGGATCGACGTCGCTATCGTCGATCTCCTCAACACCCCTCATTTAATCGCTGCTGAAACCTATTCCTTCCCGGCGGACCTGCATGGGGAGTTGCTCGCGCTATGCCGATCTGGCGAGGATGAAATCGAACGCCTGGGCGCGGCAGATCGCCGCCTGGGTTTGGAACTCGGCAACGCCGTCAACACCCTTCTGCGTGATTCGCACATCCCCGCCTCTAGCATCCGCGCTATTGGCAGCCACGGTCAGACCATTCGCCATCGGCCGCCGGCCGCCGATCAGCCATATCCGTTCACGCTGCAAATCGGCGACCCGACCAGCATTGCTGAAATTACCGGCATTACCACGATCGCCGATTTCCGCCGCCGCGACATCGCCGCCGGCGGCCACGGGGCACCGCTGGTCCCAGCGTTTCACCGGGCAGTATTCGGTGGCGCGCGCGCGCGGGTGATCGTCAATATCGGCGGAATTGCGAATATCACTGCCCTTCCTTCGAGCGGCGAAGTCAGCGGTTTCGATACTGGCCCCGGCAATACGCTGCTGGACAGTTGGACCCGACGTCATCTCACAGTGAATTACGATCGGGACGGCGCATGGGCGGCAAGCGGCAATGTTGTGCCCGAGCTGCTGCAGCAATTTCTGCTCGATCCTTATTTCGCCGCGACAGCACCCAAAAGCACCGGTCGCGAATACTTCAATGAGGCGTGGCTCGATCGCCATTTAGCGGGGAACACGCTGACTACAGCCGATGTGCAAGCGACATTGACGGAGCTGACTGCTCGCACCATTGCCGACGCGGTCGCAGCGCTGCCGTTTTACGCCAACGAAATTTTTATCTGTGGCGGCGGTGCGTATAACGCTTACTTGATGACACGATTGGAAGCATTGCTGCATCCCCGCATGCTTGGCTCAACCGAGATGCTCGGTATAGCGCCATCGTGGGTCGAAGCAGCCGCGTTTGCGTGGCTTGCACAGCAAACATTGCACAACAAGCCCGGCAATGAACCGGCAGTCACTGGTGCAAAAGCGCATCGCATTCTCGGTGCGATCTATCCCGCCTGACAAACATTCCTCTACACTGCCCGCTCGCTGATTAAATCAATTTTCGAGGCAGAACCATGTCGTGCACCGGTTTTCATTTCGCGCAAATTTTAAATTCGGCAAAATTTCCTATTTCAAGCACGCCGTTAACTCACGAATAAGATCTAACGCTGATGCTAAGCCGCGTTTTTTTCGCGCTCGCGACGGCGATCCTGGCCGCGACTGCCCATGCAATCGTCGATGTCGAAGTGGAAGGCGGCGATGACGCATTGATCGAAAATATTCGTAATCACATCGGCGAAATCAGCGAAGTCGAACAGCAGCGACCCCGTCTGTTGCATAAAAAGCTCGATAACGAGGTGCGCGATGCCACGCAAGCACTTGGCTATTACGAAGCGACTTTCACCTATTCACTCGACGGCAATGCGCTGACAATAAAAATTGAGCCCGGCGAAGCTGTACTCTGGGGCGAACCACGCTTCGAGGTAAGTGGCGATGCGGCACAACTGCGCGAACTGAAAGAACTACTTGCGAACAATCCCTTTCATAAAAATCTGCAGATCAATCATGCAACGTACGACACGTTCAAACGTCACGTGCTCGACGTATTACAAGAGAACGGTTTTCTCGACGCACATTACGCGCAGAGCCAATTATTGATTGATATCGAACAACATCGCGCCACGCCACTGCTGCGCATCGATGCCGGTGAGCGCTATCGCTTCGACGAAGTCGAATACAGCGGCAGCGAACTAGCACCGGATGTGCTCGAAAATCTTTCCCCTATCGAGCGCGACAGCTATTACAACAAACGCACTCTCTCGAAGTTGCAGCGCAATTTACAGCAGAGCCGGTATTTTCGCGAAATCGATGTGCGCACAGAAAAAAATGCCGATCATTATTTGATGACGAACGTGCACCTCGGCGATGCACCTCGACACCTACTGGGCATTGGTACCGGTTACGGTACCGATACCGGCCCGCGCGTTAAATTTCGATGGGAGCGGCCACGCATTACTGATCGCGGACATAAATTGGCAACCAATTTAGAAGTCTCGCAGCTTCAGCAATTTCTTAAATTCGAATATCACATTCCGCTCAAAAAGCCTCTCGACGAAAGCCTCAATTTCACGGCAAGTTGGGAACACAAAGAAATTCAGGACACATTGAGCACGATTGGTTCGGCAGGATTTTTCTTCAGCGATCGTTATGCGGAAGTGTGGACAGCCAATTACGGCGCCTCGATTTATAACGAAAGTTATGAGCAAGGCAGCGAACCGCGCCAGCACACGACTTATCTCGCACCGGAAATTAATTTCACACAATTAGTGCTGCCCGAAGGTGTCGATCCGCTATCGGGCCGCAAGGCGTGGTTTTCTCTACTCGGTTCAACGCCATCGCTCGGTGCCGACACAAATTTTTTACGCGCAAATGCCGGTTACAAGCAAATATTCAATCCCTTTGGCCAGCAATTGTTGATCGGTCGCTTGGAGCTCGGTGCAATTTCCACCAGCAACATTGAGTTAATTCCCGCCTCGCAACGTTTTTTTACCGGTGGTGACCAGACCGTACGCGGTTACGATTACGAATCACTCGCCACGACCGATGCGAACGGCGAGCTGATCGGTGGCCGCTATTTGAATGTCGCGAGTGCCGAATACAGTTTTAAAGTCGCCGATCGTTGGCGTGCGGCGGTATTTACCGACACGGGCCGGGCCTTTAATAACCGCGATGAACCGTGGCATAAAAGTATCGGCATCGGCGCGCGCTGGTTATCGCCGGTAGGACAAATTCGCGTCGACTTCGCAGTGCCCATCGACGATGAAGAAAAAGGCTGGCGCCTGCATATTTTCATAGGGCCGCCTTTATGAAAATACGTACCGTTTCATTGCTGGTTATTGCCAGCCTCTTTGCGCTCTTGCTGTTGCTAGTGAGTGGCGTTTACTGGGTGCTCGCCACTGAACGCGGCGCACAATATTCGTTGCGGGCACTGCAATCGCAGCTGCCTGAGCTGAAAATTGTCAACGCAAGCGGATCATGGATCGATGGCCTGTCTATCGATGCCGTCGACTGGAATGCCGATACCGCCATTCATCTCACTGAAGTGAAATTGCGCCTGATATGGCTGCATTTGCTGCACGGTGAAGTGCGATTGTCGATGCTGCATGCGGATGAATTGCGATTGGTGTTGAGTGAAAGCGACGACACCAACGAACCGATTAAGCTGCCAAGTATTTTTCTACCCATATTTTTATCGACGCCCGATCTCGCGCTGCAAAAACTCGCGATTGTTTCTACTGACAGCGAATTTGTGTTGAACGACTTGCGCACGGCCATTGTCTGGCGCGGTGCGCGGCTACGCGCGACCGGCCTGCATCTGCGCTGGAACGAAATGCAGCTCGACACCAGTGGCACGCTGGATTTCCGCAACGATTATCCGTTGGCATTGAAAGGTGCTTTGCGCGTACCGCAATGGGCAACACCGATTGCCGTGCAGACCGGGGGCGATTTACGCTCGCTGCAAATTCAAGCCACCACCGATCAACCTTATGCGGTGCAGGCGAAAGTGACGCTCGCCACACTCGACGAGCACTTGCCGTTGAGCGCTGTTGTCACGCTGTTGCGCCCAATCACTCAACCAATACCTAATGGTTCAATCGATGTTGCTGTTGCCACGTTGAATGCACGCGGCAATTTGCTGCACATAGATGGTGAGCTGAAAGCGACGGTTAATGAAACACATGTGGGAGCAACGCAACTTGCATTGACTGCACAATGGCAGCCGGAACAATTGCTGGCGCAAGCGCGCTGGCAGGTGCAAAACGGCACGTTGCAAATAGATTGCACCGCCGCTCTAACGAAACCACTCAGCGGCGCATGCAACGGTGCGGCAACCGCCATTCCACTAACGCCATGGCTGCAAGGGCAAACCGGCGAATTTTCTAGCGCGATCAAACTGGAAGGAAAGTGGGTTGATCCGCAGTGGGCGCTGGCACTGGAGTTGCCGACATTCAGCGGGCAACTGGGCGGCGACGAAATCACCGGCCGACTGGCGTTGAATACCGCCGACGGCGAGCAGTGGCAACTACAGCAATTGGCACTGGCGAGCGGGCCCAACAAACTCAGCGGCAGCGGCGAATTCGGCGAGCGCTATCGGTTACATTTTTCGATCGGCGCGCGCGACATGGCGCATCTGCACCCGCAGCTTGGCGGCACACTGAGCGCTGAGATCGACGTTGGCGGGACATGGCCCGAGCTCGACGTGCGCGGCAATGCGAGGGGCTCCAAGCTGCGCTATCAAAATGTGCAGCTCGCGCAAGCGAATATCGATCTGATGTTGGCGAAACTCGGTAATGCCGGCAGCCGCATCCAGCTCGATACAAAAAAAATCACAATCGACGACGGTATACCGTTCGATCTAACACTTTCGGTGAGCGGCGAACGCGCTCAGCAGCGAATCGATATCGCTGCTCAGCAACGTATGCATCGCGCCGCCGTCCAATGCGCGACGCAAAACTCTGCCGAATTCAACGATTGGAAAATCGAGTGCGCTAACATTCAGGGCTCGGTTCGCAGCGAGCACTACACCAGCAATTGGCGGAATACCTCGACAGTGCGAGCGCAGGTGAAAGTGGCGGAGCGGCAATTCGAATTATCGCCGTTTTGTTTGCGCGCGGAAGGCGATGCCGAGCTGTGTCTCGATCAGAAGCTGCATTATGCAAACGCAAAATTGTAGCCATTCGCCGCGCATGGGCTGTTGCTTCCGCTGCGCTGGGTCGATGCCTGGCTGCCAGAAAATCTCGCGCTCGAAGACGATCCGCGCGCGTCGTTGCAAATGCGCTTGCAAAGCATTGCACCGCTACGCGCGCAGGCTAACCTGTTGATAGCCGGCACGCGCTGGCAATGGCAAACACCGCTGGCAACGCACACGGCGGAAATTAATAACATCCATCTCGACGCGGAATTAAACGAGCAACGCGCGCTGATCACCGCGGGAGCGGCATCACCCACTCTGGGCAGCGTCGATGCCACCTTAACCGTGCAAGATCCGCGTAACCAGCGCGTACTCAACGGCAACGTCGCGCTTGAACGCCTCGAATTAGCCGGCTTCGCCTGGCTCATCGAAGATCTCGACGCGCTGAGCGGACAAATCAACGGCAACGTCGGCATTAGCGGCACCGCCGCAGCACCGCAATTAACCGGCAAATTATTTCTGCAAAACGGCAGCGCCACATGGGCGCCGCTCGGCGCGCCATTCCGAACGATCAATGCGGATTTAACGTTCAACAACAACAGCGCAAAACTCGGCGGATGGTTTGCTCTCGGCCAGGGCGGCGGCGATATCGACGGCAACGCCAGCTGGGACGCTAATGGCGATAACTGGCAAGCGCGCGTTGGCATCGTCGCGGGCGGCGTTAGCGCAATTCCATTGCCCAACAGCTCGGTAGTGTTTTCTCCGCATGCGGAATTAACGGCAAAACCGGGCGAGGTCCACATCAATGGCTATGTCGATATCGCAAGCGCCGACATTCAGCTTAAACAATTGCCCCCTAATACCACCGATGTGTCTCAAGATGCGGAAATCGTGGGCCAGCGCATCGATGAGGAAATGAAATTATGGGTCGATCTCGGACTTAATCTCGGCGACAAATTTCACTTCGCCGGTTTCGGCGCCGACGTCAATCTGAGCGGTCGGCTGCAACTGGAAAAAAACCCCGGCGACAATTTGCATATGATCGGCGAAGTGAAAGTGCCGCGTGGACGTTATCGCGCTTATGGCCAACGCTTGGTGGTGCGAAAAGGAAGTTTTATTTTTTATGGGCCGCCCGACAATCCCGATTTGAATCTTGAAGCCGTGCGCGAAATGTCGCTCGGCGTTACCGATGTGGTCGGCTTGCGCGTCATCGGCTCATTGAAAACACCCGAAGCTTTATTATTTTCGGAGCCGTCGATGCCCGATTCCGATATTGCGTATTACTTACTTACCGGACGGAAACCGATCAGCGGCGGCGCCACCGGTGGTTTTACAGCCAGCGGCGCGTTGTTATCGCTCGGTCTTGCCGGCAGTGAAGACCGCGCCGGCAATCTCGCCAAACGCTTCGGCATTAGCGATCTGCAACTCGGCACCACAGAAACGCAAACCGGCACTGAAGCGGAAGTCAGCGGGCAACTCGGTGAAAACCTATCGGTGCGCTATGGTCGTGGCATCGGTCAGAGCAGTAACAGCATTAGCTTTCAGTATCGATTGACGCCGAAACTGATGATCGAAACGATCAGCGGTGTCGAGAACGCGCTGGATTTCCTATATTCGTTTGAGATCAAGTGATCGCGATTGGAACGCAAAGAATGTGCGATTTGCGTAGCGCACCTCACCACATCAGATCATCCGGAATTTTATATTCGGCATACGGATCGTCCGCATCGTCGGTTTGTTGCAATACGTTGCTGACAATCACGTAACTCGCATCGCGCAACTTTATTTTTTCGGCGACGGATTTCGGCACCACCGAATATTGCTCATCGAATTTAACAATCGCCAACCGACCGTTGCTGAGCTGATTCAACATCTCGTCAGTCACGAGAATTTTTTTGATTTTGGTGCCATCGGTAAAGTTGTAGGCAATCTCGGCTCCGTCGCGAGATAGACGGCTCACTTCGATCAACTGTTTTATTTGCGCGATGATCGCTTTATGGCGCAATTGTTCATCGCGTTCGAAATTCAATTGGCGATCGCGTTCGGCTTTTTCTTCACGCGCTTTTTGTGCATTCGCTTTTGTTTCGTCGACAGTTTCGATCTTATGTTTGCGCTGCTGCTTTTCCTGCTTGTGTTTTTCCTTCACCGCCGTGCTGATTTTACGCG
>CBFHCK010000062.1:0-10108 GCA_965653955.1 uncultured Spongiibacteraceae bacterium | reverse complement strand
ATCACCTTCATCGTGCGCGATCTGGAGCGCATGGCGGTGTTGTTGTGCCAGGGATCTTCGTTAGCGATGATGGCCCCCGGCTTTTTCTCTATGGATTCGATCGCTTGTTGCGACTGCGCATTCGCTAGCGTCGAACCGATCGCTGTGGCAATAGCAAATAGAGCCAATCGTTTCGGTGACAAATTATTTTCCTTATGAGAAATCATTGCGTACTCGAATTCACCATCGCGCGAAAGTTTGCTGTCGCGTGCCAGCCAGATTAAATGAGCGCACCTGCACCCGTGAAGAGCAACAATATCTAACTCAGTCGATTATTAGCATTACAATTTTTACATTATTAGAACCATTCATAGAAAAGTCGAAACCAAATAAAAAAAGCCCCTAAGCGGGGGCTCAAACTAAACCTTCACTCTCACCGTGCGCGATTCAGCCCCGCCGCAATTCCTGCCGCCAACATCGGATCGACTTTCTCGAAATGCTCCAGCATGCGCGGGATAATTTCTTCGCGCGTCACGCCGCTGATCGAGCCGACGATATTGTCGATCAACAATGTCTGCTGTTGTGTGTTCATCAAACGGAACAGCGCCCCGGCTTGCGAGTAGTGATCTTCTTCATTGCGATGCGTGTAGCGATCCGCTACGACATCGCCGAGCGCCCATGCCGGATCACGATATTGCGGCGCTTGTTGTGGAGTGCCGGTAATCGAGTTCGGTTCGTAATTCGGTGCGGCGTTGCCGTTGCCATCGAAGCGCATCGATCCATCGCGCTGATTATTGTGGAACGGGCACTTCGGTGCGTTCACCGGTAATTGTGCGTAATTGGTGCCGACGCGATAGCGATGCGCATCGTTGTACGCGAACAAACGGCCTTGCAGCATTTTGTCGGGCGAGAAACCCATGCCCGGTACGATGTTCGCTGGTGAGAAAGCCGATTGCTCAACTTCCGCGAAATAATTTTGCGGATTGCGATTCAATTCCAGTTCGCCGACTTCGATCAATGGAAATTCCGCGTGCGGCCAGATTTTTGTCAGGTCGAAGGGGTTCCAGCGAAATGTCGTTGTCTGCTGTTCAGTCATGACCTGCATGCACACGCGCCATTTTGGAAATGCGTTGTTCTCGATCGCATTGAATAAATCGCGTTGCGCGTAATCTGGATCGATACCGGCCAAGCGTGCGGCCTCGGCGGGATCGAGATTTTTCACGCCTTGTTTCGATTTGAAATGCCATTTCACATACACGCGTTCGCCCTGTGCGTTGATCAGGCTGAATGTGTGGCTCGAAAAACCGTGCATGAAGCGATAACCATCGGGCGTGCCGCGATCGGAAAACAGAATCAGAATTTGATGCAATGCTTCCGGCGACAGCGACCAGAAATCCCACACGGCATTCGGATCTTTCAAATGCGTTTGCGGATTGCGTTTTTGCGTGTGAATGAAATCGGGAAATTTCAATGGGTCTTTGATGAAGAACACCGGCGTGTTGTTGCCGACCATGTCCCAGTTGCCTTCTTCGGTGTAGAACTTCACCGCGAAGCCGCGTGGATCGCGTGCCGTATCAGCGGAGCCCAGTTCGCCGCCGACGGTGGAGAACCGCAGAAACACGGGCGTTTCCTTGCCGATCTGCTCGAATAATTTCGCGCTGGTGTAGCGGGTGACATCCTGCGTGACGCGAAAGGTGCCGTATGCGGCGGAACCTTTTGCGTGGACGACGCGCTCGGGTACGCGTTCGCGATTGAAATGCGCGAGTTTCTCGACGAGGTGAATGTCCTGCATCAGCACCGGGCCGCGCGAACCGGCGGTCAGGCTGTTTTGATTATCGGCGACGGGCTGGCCGAAATTGGTGGTGAGCACGGGCGGCTTCGACATGATATTTCCTCGTGACGATGCGAGTGAATTCGCGATGGTCACAGTATCGTCAGCCAAACCGTTGCCGTGAAATTGAATTACTGCGTCGCTTCGATAGCAGATATTTATCAGCCTCCCCGCGAGGGGAGGCATTAGTCTGTCATCTAGCGGCTGGCTTTCACCAGATCGTCCGCGGTCTTGCGATCGATCGGTTCGAACTTGCCGAGACCGCACGATACGCCCCGTGATAAATCGCCGCCGTGGCGATTAAGGATGGTAATCACATCGAGTGAGCACAGCCGGTTTTGCGAGGTTTCGTATTTGTAGCTATCGGCATTTCTCAGCCCATTGCATTTGTTCGGCAATTGATTCTTGTAAGCTCGATCATTACCGGCATAGACCACAATGGTTTGATCGTCGATGGCTTTGGTATCGCGGATCTGCGTCATTGGAATGCATTCTTTATTTTCATCTTTTTTGTTTTCAGCCCAGCCCTGGCCTGCGAGTACCACAACTGCGCTTAACAGCAACAACTTACCGTGTAGATTGTTAACCGTTTTCATGTCGAGTTCCTCTGTGTGATCGGCATCGGTTACACCATGCCGCTTTATATGACTCCGATTTTTGAAATTAGTTGAATCGATGACGAGCCGTTAATGGCGCGTGACGTCTTTAAACACGCGCGCTCTGGATTGCTCCAGCAATTCGCGAAAGGCCTCGCTGCCATTAGCCGAACCCGTAATCGCCGCGAATGCGAGATTTAATGCTTGCAGCGTATGCCGGGCATTTTCCATCGTCGCCGGCGCGGCGTTTTCGCCGAGGCTGGCTTGCAAAGCCTCTGCCTTGAACACCAACGCCGCAACGGCGTCCATGCTCTCCTCGATGGCTTCGATGCGGCCGCTGGCGCGGCCGGCGTTATACGATGCCTGCAATAATTTATCGCTGGGCTTCACCGGTGCGTCTTTCGATTTTTTCGACATGGAAGTGCCCGCGCTAAGGTTGGAGATGGATTCTTGAAACCGAATAACGCGCCAAAATCGATAAAGCAAACTTACCGAATTGCTCGACGCGATGTGGCTGTTTGTTCGACGCAATGTAGTTGTGCAGCGGAGGGCTTATAACGTCGCCGGCACTCGCAGCTGCTGCAAACTCCGTTCGTAATATTCCGCGCTGCGTTGATGTTGACCGAGACGGCCGAGCAGGCGACCGAGTTCGACACAGGTCTGTACGTTATCTTCGAGGCGAAGACTTTGTTCGAGGAAATCACGCGCAACGCTCCATTGCTGCGTGCGCAACGCAAGCCTGCCCATGCAAAGCAATAAAGCGGCACTATCGCCGTGTTCGCGACGCCATTGTTCGGCCTGCAGAAATTGGCGCTGCGGTTCGACGCCCTCGGCCTGGCCGTACAGCGCGACGAGTTGCTCGCTCCATTCGCGTTTAAGTTGAATACGCAAAATAGCTTCGGCTTCCGCGCCGGCACCGAGTGCAATCAACGCGCGCGCATAACTGGCCACGATAGGAGCAGTGCGTTCGGCTGCACGCGGCAGATCGCGCCATGCTTGATGCAACACCGATAATTCGTCGCCGCTGCCGATTTCGTCGAGCAGGTTCACCGTGGCGCGGATTTCGAGATCGGCGACCGCTTCCTTGCTCAATACTTTGTATTTGCGTAAATGCGGCGCCAATTCAAGGACGCTGCGCCAGTCGCGTTGTGCGGTATAAGTTTGCAGTAACAGCTGCAATACATGCGGATGCTTGGCCGCATCGCGGCGCAGCTTGGTCAGAATCGCCAGCGCCTCCGCTGCTTTGTGTTGATGCAAATGCAATTCCGCCTGCGCGAGGGCTATCGCGAAATCGGCGTTATCGTCGGTGCGTTGTGCGCGCAGTAAATACAATTCGGCGAGTTTGAATTCGTTCTGTTCGATGGCTGTGCGCGCCGCCAAGACATAATTGAGCGCTGGCGATTCGGCGCGGCTGGCACCGCGATCGAGCACAACGCGCGCGCGTTCGAAATTACCTTCGAGATACGCGCGCAAGCCGCGCTGCAATAAATTGCGACCGCGCCGCTCGCTCCACGATGAGCGCCAGCGGCTGATCAAACTGCCGCGGCGCAATGTGCGGTGAAACATCACCACGAAAAGGTACATCGCCACCAGAATGACCAGCACCAATGCGATGCCGACCCATACGGTCGTCTCCAGCGTGTAATTGCCGAACGCGATGAGTACGTAACCGGGGTCGTAAGCGATAGCAGCCGCCAGCGCGGCAGCGAACAACAGCGTAATCAATATCGCGATAAACAGACGCTTCACTGCGCAGCTCCCGCCACACCGGCGCCTTGCTGTGCGCGTCGCATATTCAGATACGCTTTCAATTCACGGCGCGATTGTGAAATATCCGGCAGCGTAACGGCGACATGCTTTTTCTTTAATTCATCGATCGCTTGATTGACGATCTGCGTCGCGTGCTCGTCGACCGTGTAATACGTGGTCAGTAACGTCTGCGCTTTGCCGAGGCTGTGTTCATAAAGTTTCTGATTATTCATCAACAACGCGACCTGCGCCTGCTCGAACGCGAGTTTCAGATTCTGTTGCATGGCTTCTTCGTATTGCGGTGCGAGCACTGGCTGATACGGCTGATCGCGGCGGCGAATTTGAATTAACTGATCGAGTTTTTTCAGTGCTGCCCGCAAGCCCGAGTGCAATTTATCGCCGAGCGATGCATTCGCGGCGACGGGTTCGATGACCTCATTTTTCATTGTCACCGGTTCGATCAATTCGAGTTGCTGTACTTGCTCCGCGACCGCTTCGATCGCCAGATAAATGCCTTCGGTATCGACGACTTCGACGGTTTTCAGTGCGGCGATATCTTTCGCGAGTGCCGCGCGCGCGGGAAGCAGACCGCTGTCGTCGAATTTATGAATGATGTCGTCCGCGGCGACCAATTGTTCGAGCGCGATTTTTGGATCGCCGCTCAGCAGCAGCCGTTGATTCGCCAGCTGCAATAAATATTCGGCTTCGGCGAGTTGCCAATCGCTGCGATCGGTTGTCGCCAGCGCGACCAAACGCTGTTGCTGCGTTTCCATTTGTGCGCGTAATTGATTGAATTGCGTCGTCGATTGTTCGCGCGTGCTGCGAATATCCGCGCGCTGATCGGCGATTTGTTGACGTGCCTGCGATAGCGCGGTCGATTGGTCTTGAATCAGCGATTGCAAACGAAAATCGGTCAGTTCGCGCTGGGTGTTGTCGCGATAGAAAAGTGCTGCGATGCCGAGCAGTGAAATGAACGCGAGCAAAAACGCCAACGCTGCGAGCGGGCTGCGATGCACCACCACGGTCCGCGCCGGTGCTGGGGCGTTGACAGGGGCTGCTGGCGTTGAAACTGTTTCGGTCGAATCGGTCATTCGCATTCTCAATCGTTATCAGTTCAATCTGGCAATCGTTATCAGATCACTCTGACTATCGCTATCAGTTCAGTCGGGCAATCCATCGTTATCAGTTCACTCTGATGAACGGCATTTGATCGACTGCAACTCGGCTAGCGTTGCGGCGGTGCTGGCATTGGCCGCGGTAATCACGTCGCTAAAACCCATCGCTTTTGCGTCATCGGCGACGCGCGCGCTCGGCACGATCAGCGGCACTGTCAGCAGATGTTCGTTGCTGTACTGCATCAAATTCTGCAGCGTTTCGCCGCTGTTGACGCTGATCGCATCGAAACTCGCCGCGCACAATATCTGTTGCTGATCGGCATCGAGCGCAGGGGCAATACGTCGATAGCATTCGGCGTAGTCCACCAGCGCACCGCGCTGACGCAGTATCGTTGCGAGCGTTTCGCGGCCACCGACACCACGCAAAATTAAAATGCGGTCGCCGTCGACATTTTGCAATTCGGGTAAGGCCAGCAATCCTTCGCTGCTCATCGCCGCGTTACCGCCAAGGGCACGAATATCCCAGCGCGCGAATTCGGAAATGGTGGCTGCACCGATGCCGTACCAGCTGATGCCAATAGGCCATTGTGGCCAATAATCGGCCAGACATTGCAGGCCGTAGTGTACCGCATTGACGCTGATGGCAATGACGCGGCGATAGCGATCCAAATCGATAATGCGTTGCCGCGTCTGCAGCCAAATCGGTTCGTCGACAGGAAGTTGCAACGGCGCCACATCGAGCAGCGGAATATGGATCGGCGTACCGCCGGCAGCCGCGATTGCGTGCTTCAAATCATCGGCGCGTTCGCGCGGCCGGGTGATCAGTACGCGCAGACCGGCGAGGGCGGGATTATTGCTCGCGATAGACTTGCTCAAGAATTTCACCCGCGCCCTGTTGCAACAATTCGATGGCGATGCGTTCGCCGAGAGATTCCGGGTCGTCGCTGGCGCCGCTGCCTTCGGCGCGCAACATCACCGAGCCGTCGGGCGCGCCGACCAGCCCGCGCAATCGCAGCTGCGCAGTGTTCGATGCGTCGATCAGTTCGGCGAATGCGGCGATCGGCACCTGACAACCGCCCTGCAATTTTTTATTCAATGCGCGCTCGGCACGCACGCATACCGCCGTGGGTTGGTGATGCAGAGGCTGCAACAACGCGCGAACGCGCGCATCGTCGCTGCGAATTTCGATACCGATCGCGCCCTGGCCGCCGGCGGGCAAACTGACATCGGTGGCAATGCGCTCGCGAATGCGTTCGCCGAATTCGAGCCGCAGCAAACCGGCGGTGGCGAGCATGATCGCATCGAATTCACCGGCATCGAGTTTGGCGAGACGCGTATTGACGTTGCCGCGCAGGCTGACGATATCGAGATCGGGCCGAAGCGCGTGCAATTGGCACTGGCGTCGCAAGCTGGACGTACCGACGCGCGCACCGTGCGGTAGCGCGGCTAAATTCGGAAAACGATTACTGACGAATGCATCGCGCGGATCTTCGCGTTCGCAAATCACTGCGAGGCCGAGCCCCTCCGGAAAATCCATCGGCACATCTTTCATCGAATGCACGGCGATATCGGCATTGCCTTCGAGCAGCGCGGTTTCGAGTTCCTTGACGAACAGACCCTTGCCGCCGATTTTCGCGAGCGGACTATCGAGAATCTTGTCGCCGCGTGTGGTGAATGTAACGAGTTCGACTTGCAGCTGCGGGTGCAGGCGCTGCAATTGCGCACGCACAAATTCTGCCTGCCATAACGCCAGCGGACTTCTACGTGTCGCAATTTTAAGAGTGCGCGTCGCGATGCGAATAGTCTCGGAAGTCATAGGAATCTACGGCGATGGGATCGATCGCCTGCATGATACAAGAACCCATCCCGAAATTAGCGGATCGGCAATGCGGTTACAGATTTTCCAGTGCGCGCCGCACTTCGGCGAGGTGGCGGCGGCTGATCATCGGGCCGTGATTGATATCGGCGAGCTTCACGCGATGCTGCCCGAGCGCAATTCGCTCCAGCCCGAGCACGTGCTCGACCAGCACCAGCGCATTGCGATGCACGCGCAGCAAGCGCTGGCCGAATTCGTCCTCCAGCTCTTTCAGCGAATCGTCGATCAGCACTTCGCCATTGCGGTGATAAACGGTGACGTATTTGTGATCGGCGATGAAGTAACGCACGTCGGTGAGCGGAATCAGTTCGAGACCGCGCCGCGATTTGGCGGCGATATGGCTGCGCGTTGCTTCCGGATTACGCACCGGCTGCAACGCGTGCAACTGCGATTGCGATAGGCGCTCGGCTTTCGCGAGGGCTTGCGCGAGTTTGTCCTGGCTGACCGGTTTCAGCAGATAGCCGACCGCGTTCGCATCGAACGCATCGATCGCGTATTCGTCGTAAGCCGTGCAGAAAATGACCGCCGGCGCTGTCGGCTGCTGCGCCAGTTGCAGCGCTGCACTCAGACCGTCGAGCCCGGGCATACGGATATCCATCAGCACCACCTGCGGTTGCAGCGTTGCGCAGGCATCGAGCGCGGCAATGCCGTTGTCCGCCTCGCCGACGATTTCGATGGTCGGCAGCGCGATCAGTTGGCGCCGCAAACGCGCGCGCGCGAGCGGTTCGTCGTCGACGATCAGCACTTTCATGTGGTGGTTTTCTTTATATTCATGGCACTTTCTTTATGTTCATGGCAAAAGAGGCTCATGCGTTGCCGTCGGTTCACCGCCAGCCGCCAGCGCAACTCGATAACGCAGTTTGGTGATGAAAACGCCGTCGCGCTGTTCGCTCTCGACACCGGCATCTTCGCCATACAACGCCTGCAAACGGCGGCCGATATTGTCGAGCGCCATGCGATTGCCTTTGCCGTTTTCCGCGCGTATTTCCGCCAGCGGATTGCTCACTTCGAGCGTGACAATTTCAGCGCGATAGTGGCCATAAACCCGGATGCAACCGCCGTCGGGCCGCGCCTGAATGCCGTGATAAATCGCATTTTCGAGCACTGGTTGCAGCGTCAGGCTGGGAATCGGCAGTTGCTGCGGCAGCTCGTCGAGCGCCCATTCCAGCGCCAATCGATCGCCGAGCCGCAGCTGTTCGATGCGCAGATAGCGTCGGCATAATTCCAGCTCATCGGCGATCGTCACTTCCGTCGTCACCTGCGACAACGTCGCGCGGAACAGTGTCGCCAGATCCTCAACCGCAGCCTCGGCCACCGCCGGATCGCTGCCGATCAGGCTGGCGATGCTATTCATGCTGTTGAATAAAAAATGTGGGCGGATACGCGACTGCAATGCCTGAATGCGCGCCTCCAGCTCGGCGCGCTGGCGTTGGCGCAGCTCCTGCGCCAGATAGAAGTAGCGCAGCGCAATGCCTGCCAGCACCGCGCTGATCACCAGATTGTCGAGCACCTGCCAGCCGTCCAGCTGCCACGGTTTGCCGTTCAGCATGTCGCCGAGCAGCCATTGCGAGCTGACGCTAACCGTCGCCGTAACCAGCAGAACCCAGAGATAGCTCAGAGCCGCCGCCGAGGCGCGCGGCCAATCGACGAGACGCCGCCGCAGCCAGCACAAACCGGCCGCGCTGAGTAATACCGTCCACTGCACGAACAGCGAGATCGTCGCGAAGCTCTGCCAGCTGAATTGCTCCAAACCGACACGGGCAATGCTGAGCACGATGGCGAGCAGCTCGCCGACCAGCACGAGCAGGAAAACCGCCTGCACATGGCACAGATCCGGGATGAAGAATCCACCCCGATCCGCGCTGGTTCGTCGCTCCCGAGTTTCCGACACGCCACCGATCCGACTGCTGAAATGCCACCAAGCGTAGACCACGGCGCTCAGGGCTGCCCGGCCGTGCCGTCGCGGGTGTGAGAACTTTCATGCAGATGGGAATGGGGATTGGAATCGGCGCGGCCATCACCGCGCGATAAAGAGTGAAAGAGAGATAAAGAACGAGAGGGGAGCTACCAATCCATGGTCGCGCTCATTTTCTCGACGAGCGCGAAGTTTCCAAACACATTGATAAAGCCGGACGCGCGGCGCCGTGTAATCGGATTGGCGCGGCCGATACTTCCGGCCACACCAAACCAACCGAACGAGCCTTTGCCTGGCCCCGACAATTGGACGCTACCGCCCGCGCCAAAACCCGCGCCGGTTGGGAGCCCCATTTGCTCCCACACCGGCATATCCACGCCCGCCGGCAGCAGGTTCGACATGCTGAGCGCCGCGTTGTCCGGCGACAGGATCGTCACACCGTCGAGGGTGCCGCGATTGGCGAGCATGGCGAGAAACCGATCGTAATCGCGCGCCGACGACACGAGTCCCGAACCGCCGTACGGCACGGGCGCCGGGTCGAGATAAATCGAGGTGGCGCCGGGATCGACCTCGGTCAGCGTCCTATCGTCCCGCTGATAACTGGTGACCAAGCGATTGCGCTCGCTCTGCGGCACTCCAAAATACGTACTGCGCATGCCCAGCGGCTTGAACAAACGATGTTCCAGAAACTGGTCGAACGGCATGCCGCCGACAATTTCGATTACTCGCCCCAACAGATCGAGCGAGCACGAATAGCTCCATTTCGTGCCGGGCTCCGCGAGCAGCGGCAGCGTGGCCAAGCGCTCGGCGAACTCCGCCAGACTCGATACGGCTGAACGGTTCTCATTGCGGCTTCCCAGACCCGCCCTCAGACCGAGGCGCAGATACTCATCGACCAGCGGCCCTTTGTTGAGCGGAGTGGTGTAACCGAGCCCCGCCGTGTGCGTCAGCAGATGGCGGATAGTCATGGTGCGGGTGGCCGGCCGCGCATCGAGACTGCGATCGGGATCGATCAGCACGCGCATTTTGCCGAACGCGGGAATGAAA
>CBFHCK010000061.1:0-10349 GCA_965653955.1 uncultured Spongiibacteraceae bacterium | reverse complement strand
AGTGATCCGCGTTTGGAGCACGCGTCATGTTCCAATAATCGACCAGACGGTAAGGGTTGGACAGGAATACGCGCCCTTTTGCATTCCGATAATAGCTACGCGCTTTCGGATGCGTCCAAACCAGGCCCTCCAGATCGCGATCGATTTGATCGTTGAATGCGACGAATGCTTCGTGGGTGGGCTCCATCGTGCGCGCATGATTTTTTACCATCAGATCAAGGCATTCGATGATGTAATTGATCTGCGTTTCGGAAATCAGATTTTGCCCCGCCGCATGGTTCGGTGCGCTGTTAGGGCCGACCGTGAGAAAGAAATTCGGATAACCCGGCACGGTCACGCCCAGATACGCACGCGGATCGTCCTCACCCCACTCCTGACCCAGATCGCGACCGTCGCGCCCCACAATGGTCATGCCACCGGTCATCTTTGCGATATCGAAACCCGTCGCGCAGACGATGATGTCGGTCGGCACTTTGCGACCGTCGCGCAACATAATCGAATCTTCGGTGACGCATTCGATCGCTTCCGCTTCAAGCGATACGTTGTCGCGGCGCATCATCGCCAGCCAGCCGCCATCGAGCACGATGCGTTTGCTGAATACCGGGAAATCGGGCGTCAATTTTTCGATCAGATCGGGGCGACCGTCGAGCACCTGATTCATGTGGCTCAGACAGTAATTGCGAATCATGTCGTTGCGCGCGGAAATCGAGCGATCCTGGTGCGGCCATTCCGGATCGATTTTTACATTCGGATACAAACCGTCCGAGCCAAACCAATACGCGCGGAAGCGGAACCACTCGGCGAAGAACGGAATATGCCGCAGCGCCCATTTTGTTTCTTCCGATACTTTCGCTGCATAGGCAGGGTTGTACAGCACCCAATGCTTCGAACGCTGGTAAACCGTCAGATGGCCCACTTTGTCGGCAATTGCGGGACCCAACTGTCCTGCACTCGCGCCGGTGCCGATCAGCGCAACGCGCTTGCCGGTGATATCGACTTTCGGATCCCAGCCGGCAGTGTGCATTTTCACACCTTTAAACGAATCGAAGCCCGGCAGCTTCGGCCACGACCAGCGATTCACCGGGCCGTGCGCGTTGATCACGGCATTCGCCTCGATCACCTGTTCGCCGTTCGGGCCTTGCACCGTCACGCGCCATTTACCCGAGTCTTCATTGAAAATGCACGAAATGACTTTCGTTTCAAACGTGATGTCGCTGCGCAGTTTGAAATGATCGGTAACTGCGAGCAGATACTGCTGCATCTCGTTACCTTTCGGATGGTAGTCACTCCAATTCGGATTTTGCGCGAACGAATACGAATAGAAATGGCTTGGCGTATCGACACCGACACCGGGATACACGTTTTCAAACCATGTGCCGCCGATATCCGGGTTTTTCTCGATAATTCGATAGTTGTATCCCGCCTCGCGCAATTTGATGCCGGCCAGCAGCCCCGTCAGCCCGGCGCCGATAACCAACACATTGAAATCAGTCGAAGGCAGTGGACGATTCGGAATCTCTTTGCGCGGCATCGGTTTTTCGAAACCCATCTGCTCTAACAATAACGGCACAAACTCTTCAGTTACCGGTTCGCCAACGCTGATCGATGCCATTTTGATAAACAAATCCTGCGGCAGTGCGTCGGTGTGGACCGGAACATCGCTCGCCAAAACCTCGAACAAACGCGAACGCAGTTCCGCATCGAGCGCGGCAGGGATTTCGCTGGGGCCTTCCATCGGGGAGCGTAAGTGCGGCTGGAAACGATCGAGAAACGACTCGTCGCGAGTCAGATGAATTAACGTCATCAGCGCGGTAGGTACATCGAGCGCAGCAATAACTTTCTGCAATTGCTCATGCTGTTGAATTGGAAGCTGACGCTGTGCGTCATCGACCAGAGAAAACTGCTTGTTATCGTTTGGCATGATCTTCCTCTATGGGTAGAAAGCACGAGCGTCGGCGCGCCGCTGATTGCTTGGCGGACTTATCTTAGACATAAGTTATTTAGCACACAAGCGGATTTTCAATGCAAAGAAGAAGACAAATACGCAGATATTTCACGTGGTTTTTTGACATCGTCCAAGCGCGACCTTTATTCTGGCTGCATAGCCAAGAAGCTCCAGCGCGGCGCGCCGGAATAAAAATCTCTCAAAATCAGAAAAAAGAGTCTTCCCGTTGAGACAGCATTCATCGAATTCCACGGCGCGTATTGCGTTTCGCGATGGCGTTAAAACGATGATGCCGCTGGTGCTTCCATTCGCTGCGTACGCTTTTGTAACCGGCATAGCAATGGCAAAAGTGCTGCCCCCCGCCGCCGCCATTTCGATGACGCTATTGGTTTATGCGGCTTCGTCTCAGCTCGCGGCATTGCCGCTGATAGCCGCGCATATGCCAATGTGGACGATTTTCTTCTCTGCAATTTCGGTCAATCTGCGATTCACAATTTTCAGCGCCGGCATGCAGCCGCGCTTCGGTAAATTGCCGCTTTGGCGGCGTATTGCTCTGGGATATTTAAATGGTGATGTTGCCTATGTGCTGTTTTCCAAGCGCTACGGCGCGCAGCACCCGACAACGCCGGAAAATATCGACGAGCACGAGGGATATTTTTTTGGCGTCGCATTGTGCAATTGGTTTTTTTGGCAAATTGCATCGATCTGCGGAGTTTTGTTTGGCCAGAGCATTCCCGATGAGTGGGATATAGGTTTCGCCGGCACACTGGCGTTACTCGCAATCACCATTCCATTGCTGGCCGATCGTGCGGGTGCCATCGCCGTGCTGGTTGCAGGCGCTGTGTGCCTGATCGGATTGGATTGGCCATACCGGTTAAATATGGTTGCAGCCGTATTAGCGGCAACAATAGTCGGCGTTTTTATCGATCGGTATTTACCGCCCACTCCACCAAAACCGAGGCTGGGGGAAAATCATGAGCGCTGAAATGGACGTATGGATCATCATCGGCTGCATGACGCTCATCACTATCGTCACACGCAGTTTGTTTTTAATGACAGGAACGACGGTAAATATCTCACCGGGCATTCAGCGAGCGCTGCGTTTCGCACCGGCTGCTACATTGACGGCTCTGATTTTACCGTCGATGGTAACGTTCAATCATGTATTAACGCCGGCATCGATTAACCCACTTACCAATCCTAAATTGGCGGCCAGCATTGTCGCCGGTATTATTTTTTTCTATACCCGACACATGATGCTGATGATTACCCTGGGCATGGCGCTCTATGCGGCATTACGCTTTTTTTCGGCTTGAGGCTTTCTGTTGTGCAATTTCCTGCAGTTCGAATTCGAGATTGCGAATCAGCTGATTAAAACCTTCTTCGAGTAAATGGCTAGTCGAAATATTGGTGTGATGCTGACGAATCATCAGAAAGAAATTTTGCTCGTCCGGCTCCAGCTCATCAAGGTGCGCGAGAGAAAATGGCGCTCGATAATTACGCGCCATTAACTCAGCTTGAACTAGCGCGATTGCATTACTGCAAAACAACCATGTGTTCATTGCCAATTTAGGGCCTTCCATGCCTTCCGCTTGCAGCGTTTTGCCGACGGTCACCGTCACGCGCAGCCAACCTGCCGAAGTCTGACCATCGACCCCCATCACTTTGAAAATTACCGGATAACGTTCGGCGTGTTTTTTGAAGGCCCACAACCAGGTACGCAATGTCTCCTGCCAGGTTTGATCGGCTTTGATTTTCGGCATTTTGAATTGCAGCGAAATATGGTCCGCCACTGCCTTCAATAAATCCGCGCGACTCGGGAAATAGTTGTATAGAGCCATCGATACGGTATCGAGTCCCTGCGCAACTTTTGCCAGCGTGAATGAATCGACGCTGCCCTTGTCGAGCAATTCGATTGATTTATCGAGAACCGCCTGGCGCGACAAACGCGCCGGCCGGCCGGAACTGGAATTCTTTGGATTGGCCACCTTGATGACTTTCGCCTTGGCGGAAGCCGGTTTTGTGGGTTTTTTTGTCCGTTCTGTACTCATGTTTCAGCGACTCTTTAAAAAATCGATAGAACAACACAACCCATGGTTAACGACCAGAATCACTGAATATCGATTAGAAGATAACAACAGCTTGGGGATATTAATACGCGTTGAGGGGACGATAAAGCGCGAAAATAATTACGACGAAAACGTAATTATTGTTGGAATGGCAGCGCAACCAAATTGCATCGCGCTGCCCAGCGAATTAATCCTTGAATACCGGCGCGCGTTTTTCAAGAAATGCTGTAACGGCTTCTTTATGCTGCGGCGTTGTATGCGCCAGTGCCTGAAAACCAGCAGACATTTCCAGCAATGAATCCAATCGCGAGTGTTCGGATTCACGCAGCAAACGCTTGGTAATCCGTAATGTGGCTCCTGGATTCGCAGCGATGCGTTGCGCGAGCTTCTTGGCTTCGTCCAGCAGGTTTTCGGCAGGTACAACACGCGAGACCAAACCGTAGCTCACTGCGTCTTCAGCGGAAACCGCATCGCCGGTGAACGACATTTCCGCTGCACGCGATGCACCGACGATGCGCGGCAACAGCCATGCTCCGCCGTCGCCAGGAATCAAACCAACTTTGATGAACGATTCGGCGAAATATGCTTTTTCGGCAGCAATACGAATGTCGCACATACACGCGAGATCGCAGCCGGCGCCAATTGCACCGCCATTGACCGCAGCAATCGTCGGCACTTCGAGGTTGTATAACGCCAACGGAATACGCTGAATGCCCTGCTGATATTCGGCACGAATCGCGATGATGTCGAGATCGTCAGCGAAATAGCGCTGCATATCTCTCAGGTTGCCGCCCGCCGAGAAGATCGGACCCGCGCCGGTGAGAATTACCGCACGCACGGTTTTATCTTTCGTGATGTCGTCGCACGCCGTGACGATTTCATCGACAGCGGTATTTCCAGTCAACACATTGCGCGTGTCCGGCTGATTCATCGTCAATATCACGACGGCGCCTTCGCGCTCGATTTTCAAAAACTTTTCCATCGTTCGACTCCTGGTCTGTGCCTGCACCGCACGGTGTCAGGCCGTATTTCGTTGTAAAGCATGATGGGGTTTAAACCCTGATGGCTTCGTCTTACGCCATCGCTGCTTCGCCCTAAGCCATCACCGCTTCGCGGATGAAATCGATCGCGCGCGTATCGGATTTTTGCAGCAATTCAGTGCCGAGCTCGCGGTTCCAGAATGCTTCGGAGCCATACGCGATACGCCATTCGTGCAAGCGGCGCGTGTACAGCTGCAAATCGTATTCCTCGGTAAAACCCATGCCGCCATGCACCGCGTGACCGGTTGCGCCCACCTGCGGCGCAGCCTGACTGGCGCGTGCTTTCGCGACGGCGACTTTCAACCGTGACGGCATAATCGAATCGCCATCGAAGCCGATTTGCGCGGCCATTTTTGCGGCAAACACTTGCTCCGCCATCACGCTGAGTTGTTGCTGAATCGCCTGGAATTTTGAAATCGGTTTACCGAACTGCGAGCGTTCGTTCGCGTAATTCAATGTGATCTCGAATACACGCTCTTGCGCGCCGGCCAACAGCGCTGCCGTCACGCACGCGCCGATCATGCGCCAATCGGTCGAGCCGCTGAGGCTGATCGCATCGGCGGGAATCGATGACCATACGAAATCGGCATCGACGCTGCCATTGCCGCCCGATGCGGTCACTTGGGCGGAAGCAGTCGACAGCAAATAAGCCATATCGCCGCGGCTCACCAGGACCCATTGGGCAACGCGACCGAATGGCACCTGCATGCAGGTCATTACGCCGTTGGATGCCTGTGTCGATTCGCTGGCGATTGCAATCGCACCGTCCGGCAAAGCCGTGCCTGCCGCCGCGAATACACCGCGCACAAACATTGTGTGTGCCAATGGCAACGGCAATGCGTGACGACCGCTGACGAAAGCGATCGGAAATACATCGGTCAAAGTGAGACCGGAGCCGCCCATTTCTTCGGAGACCAGCGCATCGATAAAACCCGATGCCTGCAGCTCGCTCCACAACGCTTCGCCCGAACCGGCGTGTTCGATCTTGCGTACTTCGGCCGGCGTGCAATAGCCCGCGAGCAGTTGTTCCATTGCATCAAAAAACATCTCTTGCATGACGGTTCTCCTCAGCGCTGCCCGAGTCCGCGCGCAATCATGCCGCGCAGAATTTCTCGGGTACCGCCGCGCAATGAAAACGACGGCGAAAATTGGGTGACATAAGCGAGTGTTTTCAGTAACGGCGGCGGTACCGCGCGATCCGGATCAGCCGCGAGCGCATCGGCAACGAGCAACGGCAATTGCTGTTCGAATTCAGTACCGAGATCTTTCACGAGCGCAGCTTCGACGATCGGGCTCTGACCGTTCGCGAGTTTTTGCGCCACCGAAATCGCCATCGAGCGCAATACGGTCAATTCACTAATCAGACGGCCGAGTAACGTTGCCGATGCCGCGTTGACTTTCGGATCGGCGCGCAAAAAGTTTGCCCACTCTTCCATCAACACCATGCTCGAATAAATACGCTCCGGTCCGCTGCGCTCGAACGCGAGTTCGGCGGTAACCTGCTCCCAACCCTGACCTTCGGAGCCGATCAGCGCATCGTCGCCGAGCTGCACTTTGTCGAAAAACACTTCGCAGAAATGCTCGTCGCCCGAGAGATCGCGAATCGGACGAATCGTAATGCCCGGCAGCGACATATCGACGATGACCTGCGACAACCCTTTTTGTCGATCGCCGGGTTCGCCCGACGTTCTGACCAACGCGATCATAAAGTGCGAGCGGTAAGCGTTCGTGGTCCAGATTTTTTGGCCGCTGAGTTCCCAGCCTTTGTCGGTTTTAACGGCGCGCGTCGAAACGCTCGCCAAATCGGAACCAGCGTTCGGTTCGCTCATACCGATGCAGAAAAATGCCTCGCCTTTGCAAATACGCGGCAGATAAAACTGCTTCTGCGCTTCAGTGCCGTATTTGAGCAGCAACGGACCGCTCTGGCGATCGGCAATCCAATGTGCGGATACCGGCGCGCCGACGGCAAGTAATTCCTCGACGACGACATAACGGCTGAATGAACTGCGTCCGCCACCGCCGTACTCTGTCGGCAGGGTGAGGCCAAGCCAGCCGTGTGCGGCAAGCTTGCGGCTGAAATCGGCGTCATAACCCATCCACGAGCGCGCGCGAACTTCCGGCGGCACATCGGCGAGAGCTTCTTTCAGAAATGCCTGGACCGACGCACGCAGTGCTTCGTCCTCGGCGGGAATGGTGGCTAGAGGAAGGGATTCAATCATGGACACTCTTCTTCATCGATACTGAGTTTTACTGCGGAAAATCGGCTGCTCTACGCAGCCGATTGCTCAATTGCCGGTTTTTAATCGGTGGCCCGTCATTGCTGGCCGGTAATTGTCGAAAACAAGGCTCGTTACTTTTTGAAGGCTTCCGGCCGGCGAACGATTACTGTTTGCCGGGATTCTGATACGCCACTTGGTCGCTGAGCATTTGCTTGATGGCGGCATCGTCGTAACCCGCTTCGCGCAAAATCTCGACGCTTTGTTCGCCGAGTTCGGGGGCATGTCGACGCACGGTGAGTTTGGATTCGGACCAGCGGGTAGGAATGCTCATCATGCGAACTTTGCCGAGCGTCGGATGATCGACATGCTTGAAAAAATCGATCGCCTGCAAATGCGGATCTTCGAGCAGCGACTCGACCGAATGCATGGGCATCACCGGAATGTCGGCAGTATTCAACAGATCGAGCCATTCGGCCGTGGTGCGCGTTTTCAGAATATCGGCGAGGAAACCGTACACTTCGTTGATGTGCTTGGTGCGATGACTCATGCTCGAAAAGCGCACGTCATCGGTAAACATTTCACCGCGACCGATCAGCGTGAGGAAACTCTGCCAGTGCTTATCGTTGTAGACGACGGCGCAGATATGGCCATCGGCTGTTGCATACGGCTTGCGCTCATGTGCGAGCAAACGGGGATAACCTGAAGGTCCCGCTGCGGGTTCGTAGGTCAGCCCGGACAGATGATCGCCCATCACGAATTCGATCATCGTTTCGAACATCGGCACTTCGATCGCCTGCCCTTTGCCGGTTTTTTCACGGCAGTAAAGCGCCGCTGCGATCGAGACCGCCATGCGCTGCCCGACCGCACGGTCGGCAAAATTGGTCGGCACATAGCGCGGTACATCGCTGCCCGCGCGTTTGACTAACGACGGCACGCCAACCGAGCCTTGAATCAGATCGTCATACGCCGGCTTTGCCGCATACGGACCCTGTTGATCGAAACCAAATGCACCGACGTAAATAATGCGCGGATTCACTTGCGCGATAACTTCGTAACCAAGGCCAAGTCGGGCCATCGCTTGCGGGCGCACGTTGTACATCAGCACGTCGGCGGTTTCGCACAGCTTCAACAATGCAGCCTTGCCTGCTGCCTTTTTCAGGTCGAGCACGATGCTGCGCTTGTTGCGATTGTTATGCATGAAATGCGGGCCCATGCCGCTATCTGGCTGTGGACCGATCTGTCGGGTGATATCGCCGGCGGGTGCTTCAACCTTGATGATGTCTGCACCCATGTCGCCCAACATCAGCGACGCGAATGGTCCCATTAATACCGATGTCATATCGACAATACGTACGCCTTCTAACGGACCTGACATAAATTCTTCTCAAGAGCTTGTTCTGGGCAGCGGAGTTTCACGTTATGAGCGGGGTAACGCGAATGCTGAACTCAAATTACGATGCAAGAATTGGTAAATGCCTCACCCATGGCGGGCGATTCGCGGCGGCGGGTACTTTAGCAATAAGTACTTAGCCGTTCAAACTGGGCTTGTCGCTCGCGACGTTGACCGGCCGCGGAAAAACATGCTGCAATTCGCCGCGCATTCCTTATCAATAACATATTGATCAGCCCCGCAAATTCGTTTCAAGTTGAATTCAAAATTCTGGAGTAGCAGCTATGACAATCAAAGTCGGCTTTATTGGTCTCGGCGCGATGGGTCTGCCGATGGCATCGAATCTAGTGCGTAAAGGCTTCGACGTGGTCGGTTTCGACATGGACAAAAGCAAGATCGAAACACTCGCGCAACTCGGCGCACGCGCCGGTACTTCGATTGCCGATGCGGTCAAAGACGCCGAAGTTGTCGTAACGATGCTACCCGCCACGCGCCACGTCGAAACTGTCGTGCTCGGTGATGACGGTGTGCTGAAGCACATTAAGAAAAACGCGGTGTTGATGGATATGAGCACGATTGATCCCGCCGGTACCGACAAAGTGGCTGCTGCTTGCGCCGAAAAGGGCATCGCGTTTGCCGACACTCCAGTTGGTCGCCTCGTGATGCATGCGATCAAAGGCGAATCGTTATTCATGGTGGGCGTTAATGACGACGCAACTTACCAGCGCATCGATCCGTTGTTGAATGCAATGGGAACTTCGATCAATCGCTGCGGTAAGGTCGGTATGGGTACGCGCATGAAAGTCATCAACAACTTCATGCTGCTGACCATCACGCAGGTCTGCTCCGAGGCGATCGTGCTCGGCACCAAGCTCGGTTTGGATGTGGAAACGATGAAAGCCGTGACGGGCTCCACCACCGCCACTAACGGTCAGTTCCAGGTAGCAATGGCGAGCAAAGCACTGGCCGGCGACATCGAGCCAGGATTCACAATCGACTTGGCTTTCAAAGACATGGGCCTGGTTTTGAATGCTGCGGCTGAAAACCGTATGGCCGTCCCTGTTGGTGCAGCAGCCTATTCGGCTTACGGCGCGGCACGCGCCAGCAAATACGCCTCCAAGGACTTCTCGGCACTGCTGAACTTCGCCTCCGATCTGGCGGGCATCAATGTACCGAAGTTAAAGTGATTTCTTAGCTCCCACCCTCCAGTAGGCTCGTAGAGTGGGAGCTAAAAGCTATGGAGAAACAATAAGTAAAGGAACAAATCTCTCGCTTAACCTTCAACGAAAAAGGTCGCCAAGCGGCCGGCCCCTGGATCGTTTGAGGAAATATTGAAGACAGTAATTTCGGTCAGATTTTCAGGAGGAAGCCATGCCGCAACAATTGACGCTGTACACCGACGCCGAATTCGCGAGCCCGTATGCTTTTTCTGCGTTTGTCGCACTGACCGAAAAAGGTTTGCCGTTTGCGACCAAAACGATCGATCTCGATGCTGGCGAAAATCAGCAGCCTTCGTATCAAAATATTTCTTTGACCGCCCGTATTCCGACATTGGTGCACGATCAATTCACGCTGGTCGAATCGTCTGCAATCGATGAATACATCGAGGAAGCATTTCCGGCACCGCAATATCCACGCATCTATCCGCAAGCGATTCAGCAGCGTGCAGTCGCGCGCGAAGTCCAA
>CBFHCK010000060.1:0-10354 GCA_965653955.1 uncultured Spongiibacteraceae bacterium | reverse complement strand
CAAGCTGATTCCAGCACTGTTCGTCGCGTTTATTCTAAATTCGGCAGTAGCTGCACTTTCCGAACAGGCCGGTTTTGGCAAGGGGGTTTTCCTCTGTTTCTATCTGAACTATTTAATTAATGCGTCGATCATCATTTTGTTGATCGACGGGCGAATGCCTTGGGTTTCCAAATCGCTGGACAAAGCCATTGGCGATTACAGCTATCCGCTGTATTTGATGCACTGGCAGGTCGGCTTTGTGGCTTCGATGGTGTTGTGGGGTTCACCGATCAACGGCTTCAATACTGAAGGCATTGTCGCATTGGCATTAGCGTTACCTGTTTGCTTTATTGCGTGCTGGCTGGTCATACATTGCGTCGATGAGCCTATCGAGCGACTAAGGAAGCGGATAAAGACTGCCGCTAAAGCGCCCGACGTAAATGCGGCGCTGGTGCCGCCGCTCTGACCGGAGATGCATCATGATCAACACGCTAATCAATATCGACGTACCCGAGCTTAAGTCAGCCATTGATTTTTATTGCGCCGCGCTGGAATTGAAACTGAGCCGCATGCTGGATAGCGATGTTGCCGAATTGATCGGCGCTTCGTCGCGTATTTATTTATTACAGAAGGAAGCTGGCTCGCCAAGCGGAGAAGGCGCTGGCGCGACGCGCCGATACTCGCGACATTGGACACCGGTACACATGGATTTTGTCGTCGACGATGTTGAGCTGGCTACGCAACGTGCCATTGCTGCCGGCGCCGTCCGCGAAAGCGAATGCATCGAATGGCGCGGCTCGAAATGCATTACATTCAGCGATCCATTCGGCCACGGATTTTGTCTGCTTGAATTCGAAAACGAAAATTATTCCGACGATAACTAACGCCACTTCCGTACAACTAAAATATCCGACAACAAAAAGCCGCCCGTAGGCGGCTCGCTAATCGATACGCAGCTCAATCGGCTTTCACCGCCTCAACTTGAATCTGCAATTTCACATCCATATTGAAACCATACGCTTCGCCATAACTAACGCCGAAATCGCTGCGCTTGAACGCGGCCGATGCATCGGCTCCGCATACTTCTTTCTTCAACATCGGATGCGGCATGCATTTAAAGCGGTTGATTTTTAACGTCAGAGGTTTCGTTACGCCATGCAATGTAAATTCGCCCTGCGCTTCGGTGGGCACATCGTCATTAAACGCGGTGAATTTTCCTTTGTATGTCGCAGTGGGATATTTCGCGACATCGAATATCTCCTCGCCTTTCGCGTGCGTATTCATTTTATCGTGACCGAAATCAACTGACTCGGTTTGCACTTTGACATCAATAGTGCCTGTCTTTGCCGCGCGATCGAGCACAACACTTCCCGCCGTTTTGTTGAACTTGCCGCGCCATGTGGAAAGGCCGCCGAAATGGTCGGCTTCAAAGCTTGGATAGGTGTGGTTTGGATCGATGTTATAGGTTACCGGGGCTGCGACAGCGACATTGGTCATTACCGTAGCGAACACCGATGCGAGCATTGCTTTTTTCATGATGATGCATTCCTTTTAATGATGAGTGGTTCTGATTAAGACTGAATCAATGACTCGTAACGATATTGAATTTGACGACAACTTCATCGGCTAACATTTCGGTATCCTTCCACTCGCCTTCGCCGATATTGAAATACAAACGCTTGATCGGCAGTGCACCGCTGAACGTTTGCGCGCCTCCATTCTGCTTGACTTCTATGGGTACATTGACATCCAGCGTTTTGCCTTTGATCGTCAACTTACCCTGCGCCTGCAATTTATTCGGTGCCACTACTTTGATAGCGCTGGTTACGAAGGTCGCTTGCGGAAATTGCACCGCGTTGAACCATTCTTTCTTTTGTACCTCTTTGTTGTATTCGGCATCGCCAATATCGAAGCTCGAAACCTGCAATGCGATTTGCGCTTTCGCCGCCGCGGGATTCGCCACGTCGTAATCGATATTCCCGCTAAACTTCGTGAATTTGGCATCCACCGCCACACCCATTTGCTTGAATGTGGCGATAACAACGCTTTTCGCCGGATCGATTGGCCCTGCGTTGACGTTGACGACACCGCACGCAAACAACGCTATCGCAACCATTTTGGCAATTTTCATCGGCACTCCTCCTGACCTCTTAAATTGAATTTCGTTTCATTTTTCGATTGCGTCTTGTTTTTATCGGCAGCGGAAAGTTTCTATCGGCTACGTAAAGGCAGCATACGCTTCAACACATCGTCGCGATCGATAAATTGATGTTTGAGCGCAGCCAAGATATGCAGCGAAACCAATGTGCCGAGCGCGATATTGAAAACATAGTGTGCCGTTTTAAATAAAGGTTTCAATTCGGGACTCGCATCGATCAAAACCGGCAACGGCAGCACGCCGAGATATACCACTGGAAAGCCCGAGGCCAAGCTGTAAAAAAACCCCGACAGCGGCACGGCGAAAATCAGAAAATATAATGCGTAGTGCGTCAGATCGGCGATCTTCCTCTGCCACTCCGGGATACTGGCGGGCAGCGTCGGCGCCGGATGCGATAACCGCCACAGCAATCGTATGACCGCTAATGCCAACACCGTAACACCGATCCATTTGTGGTAATTGAAATAGCGCAGTTTGGTCGGCGTGACGCCCGGCATTTCCACCATCGTCACACCGAGCGTGAATGCAGCAATTACCAGCAGCGCAACTAACCAATGCAACGCAATGGCCACGGGCGAATATCGAGTGATTGAATTATTCATCGGTGATCCTCTTTATTGTTTTACTTAGCCTATTTATTGTTTTTCCTGGATTGTCAGATGATCTGAACCGCTTCTTCGAAAGGCAATCGCGGCCCGCGTGGAAATACATTCTGCTTGTCGCCGTAGCCGATATTAAGCAAAAAATTCGAGCGATAACCGCTATCGACAAAAAATTCTGCGTCGACTGCTGCGTTATCGAAACCCGACATCGGCCCCACATCGAGCCCAAGCGCACGCGCGGCGAGAATCAGATACGCGCCCTGCATTGCGCTGTTGCGAAACGCCGTTTCGGCCGCGAGCACTGGCTGGCCGGCAAACATATCGCGTGCACCGGCCGCGGCGGGAAACATTTCGGGCAGGCGTTCGTAAAACACAGGATCGTGCGCGACGATGACCGTCAGCGGCGCACTCATCGTTTTATCGACATTGCCGGCCATCAGAGCAGGACGCAAGCGCTCCTTTCCCTCCGCGCTTTGCACGAATACGAAGCGCGCCGGTTGTGCGTTCATGCTGGTCGGGCCCCATTTGGTCAGTTCATATAGTTGCTGCAATAGATGCGGCTCGATTGCGCGAGGCTGCCAATGCGAATGCGTGCGCGCGTTATCGAATAGTTGCGCGGTGGTAATTACCGAAAGCGGTGCGTTCATGAGGTTGCTCCTTTTAATAGATACGAAACTGAATTTAATGAATGCGCCACTCAATTGCGTTAAAGAGTGGCGCTTAAAATGAGGCGCTTAGTTCGCACGAATTGCCGGCAGATCGAAAAACAACACTTCGCTCGCCTCGCCCAATTCGATGCTCGGGTTTTGCTCTTCGACGAATGTTGTTGCGTCGCCGATTTGCAAGGGCTGGCCGCCAATCGTCGCGGTGCCATGCACGACTTGCACAAAACCGATGCGATGTTTTTCGAGCGGCAATTCGTGCGCGCCGGCACCTTTGATCCGTGCGATAGCCGCGTCCTGATTAATGTGCAGCGCATCCGGACGTGGCGACCCGCTCGCGATCCAGGTCAGGCCGTCTTGATCCGGCAATTTTTTCTGCTCATACGATGGCGTCAGATTTAATTGCGCCGGCTTGATCCAGATTTGCAGCAAGCGCAGCGGTTTATCCGGCGACGCGTTGTATTCGCTGTGCGCAATGCCGCGACCGGCAGTCATGCGCTGTACATCGCCAGCGGGAATCTGCTCGGTGTGGCCGATCGAATCGCGATGCTCGATCGTCCCCTCGATCACGTAAGTGACAATTTCCATATCGCGGTGCGGGTGCGTGCCGAAGCCGCCTCCGCCGAGCAATACGTCGTCATTGATAACACGCAGTGCCGACACGCCCATGCGCTCGGGATCGTAGAAATCGGCAAATGAAAATGTGTGATAGCTGCGCAGCCAGTCGAGTTCGCTGTAGCCACGGCGTTGTGCGGGATATTGAATCAACATGTTGGTGTCCTCCGGTTGTTGAGGGACATGCTAGGTCTATCGTCGGAGCCCAAAAAGCGATAAGTTTCGAACTCCTTGTTCGAAAAATTTGATCGACTTATGCATCAACCATTGACCATGCGACAACCATGACCATGCAGCAGCCATTGACCCTCGACGCTCTGCGCGTACTCGAAACGATTCATCGTCGCGGCAGTTTTGCGGCTGCTGCGGAGGAATTGCATCGCGTGACGTCGGCGGTGTCGTATACCGTGCAGAAGCTTGAGGAGGATCTCGATCTGCAATTGTTCGATCGCTCGGGACATCGCGCCAAACTCACCGTCGCCGGTAAATTGCTGGTGGAGCGCGGTCGCGATCTGCTCGCCGCCTCCAATCAACTGGTCGAGGATGCGCGCGCCGCCGCCTGTGGATGGGAGCCGCGGTTAACGATCGCCATCGATCAGGTTTATCCAGAGCAATTGCTGCTGCCGCTACTCGCGGAGTTTTACGCGGCGCAAAGTGCAGCCGGCGGGAACACCGATATTCGCGTGGTCGGGGAAGTGTTGACGGGGCCGTGGGATGCACTCGAATCAGGGCGTGCCGATATTGCGATTGGCTCGGGCCAGATCGCGCTGGCAAAGACGTTTCGCAAACGCAAACTCGGCGGCATGCATTTCGTCTACGTCGCGGCGCCGACACATCCAATCTTTCAATACGACGACCCGCTGCTGCACTTGGAGGATTACCGCGCGATCGTGATCGCCGATACGACGCGCTCGCGGGCGGCGCATACGTTTCGCATCGGCGCACGCCAGCCGACGCTGACGTTCAGCAGCTTCGCCGCCAAAATCGCCGCGCTCGAAGCCGGCCTCGGCGCGGGCTCGCTGCCGAGCGCGATGGTGCGTGCGCCGCTCGCCGCCGGCACGTTGCGCCGCATTCCGAGCGATATTGAAAACGAACACCACGATCTGTTCATGGCCTGGCGCGTCGATTCGGATGGCCGCGCGAAGCAATGGTTTGTGCAGCATTTGCCGCGCTTTTTCGCCAGCCTTGAGTGCGATTGATTCAGCCTCAAACGTGGATAAAACAAAAAGGCCGAGCATTGCTCGGCCTTTTTGTTTGCGGCGTACTGCTTCTTTTAATGCTTGTCGGCTAATGCTTATTGGAAAAGTTCTCGCGCAGCACCGCCAATTCGGCAATGACCTCAGGGTTGGTAGTGTCACGTTCGATATCGGCTGCCAGCGCCTCGAATGCATCGGCGCGATCGGCTTGCGTGTAGACATCCAGCAATTGCAGTTTCAGATCGGTGCGTTCGGGGGCTTGTTCAATCGCCTGCAACAACAGTCGCTCGGCTTCATCGAAACGGCCGAACGCGACGAACACACCGGCGCTGATGCTCGCATCGACCGGATCGTCGATGGTTCTCGACACCTCGGGCGCATCCTCTTCTGCCACCGGACCGGCGACGAGTTCTTCAATCGTTACCGGTGCAGCGGCTTGCCGGTGACGCGCATCTTCTGCAGGCGTACGCCACTCGGTGCGCGCAACCACATTGCGCTCGACCGACGGATTGACGGCATTACTCGAAATATCGACGGTCGCGAGTCGGCGCGGCCAGAAGTGTTCCCGAATCGCCCACATCGCCGCGGCGCCGATGCCGAGCCAGTAAAGCAAATGCACCCACCACGACGGTAATGGGGCAGGCGCTGGCTGCAAGTCGGCGGCATTGACCTGGCTGATCATCGAACCGACGCTGCGGGCTGGCGGCGCCGCTTCATTTGTCGTCGACGTACCATTCAACGCAGCGACGGTGGCGCGCTGTTGTTGGAATTGCAGTAATAAATCGCTGAGCTGCGCCTCCAGCTGATGCAGGCGCTGCTCCGATTGCTGCAGGTTGTCGTTGAGCGTGGTGACGTTACCGGTTAGATCTTCAACCTGGCTTTTCAGAAGGGCGTTTTCCAGCTGTAACTCCACGGCTGCGATTGCAGTGGCATTCGGCTGTTTATGGATCGCCGGAGTCGATGCCGGCGCAGCCGTCGCCGCCAAAGTGGCGGTTGCAGCGGAATTTGCCGCCGCCGCGATCTGTTCGGCGCTGGGCATACTCAAGGTCGCCGCCTCTTTCAGGCGCGCAGCATCGCCATCGATAAACGCTGCCGGATTGGCGGCCAGGATGGCGTTCATCATCTGCTCGGTCGGCACATTTGCCGGTCGCATCTGGTTGGCAATGCGCCAGAGACTATCGCCGCGATGGGTGACATAACCGTCGGTAATCGCTTCACGACGACGCTGAGTACGCGGTTTCGACACGGGTATCGGCTCAACCGCAGCGGCGACCGACGGTTCTGACGAACGCGACGACGCCGCAGTCTCAGTCGCTGGTCCATCGCCGCTATTTGCCTGCGACGAATTGACGCCGGCTACGGCAGTTACGGGAGCGGGATCAAGCAACACAGTGAATTCGCGAACCAATTGGCCCTGCGGCCAGCGGACGTTGAGCACGAAATTCAGATAAGGCTCGCTGACCGGCTCGCGCGTCGAGATACGCACGTAACCACGACCGTTCTTGATGATCGGCTCGATCTTGAATTGCGAATGCGCATAGCTGTAATCGACGCCGAGCGCGGTGTAATCGGCTTCGGAGCCAATCCGCACCTTGAGCTGGTCAGCGCTTACTTCTTCGAGATGATTTAGCGGAATCTCGGCCTGTAAGGGCGCGCCGAGAAACGACTGAAGCTGGATGTCGCCGATCCCCATTGCCATGACGGGGCCGCTGAGCGAGGCCGCAATGGCGAAAGGGAGGAATTTTCGACGGTAACTGGGGGTTTTCGGCCGATAGTTCGGCATGGGGCACCTCGCCTTGCTGTTTGATCCTGAACAGCTTTTTGTATAAAACCGGAATTAGCTCACAGTATAGGCAATGAAATCGAATATGGCTGCATGCTAAGTCCATCTATTCATTGATGATTTTGCGAGGGCTCGACGGAAGGGTGTTTTAAAAACGAACTTTTCGACGTTGCCGCAGGTCTATCTGCACGTAGCATCCAAGGTCTCTTGAGTTCTGGAATAGTCCTATAGCACCCCACTGGGGTGCTTTTTTTTGCCCGCGTTCAGGCACCATGCTTGATTTAGACCGATTCGGCCTCGCGCTCAGCCAGGGTTATGCAATCGCGCCCTTTGTGTTTACTTTCGTACAACGCCCGATCTGCAGCGCGCATCACCCCATGTACGTCGCTGCCATGAAATGGAAACAACGCCACTCCGGCTGAAACCGTCACTTGTGCATCGGCGCCTGGAATGACCAACTGCTTGACCGCCGTCCGTAACGCTTCCGCGCGCTCCAACGCCAGCCGCTCATCGGCGCCGGCCATCAATACGACAAACTCTTCGCCGCCAAGACGTCCGGCGATGTCGCTTTTACGCACATGCTCCTGCAACAGGTGAGCGATGCCGACCAACACTGCATCGCCGACGTCGTGTCCGAACCGGTCGTTGAATGTCTTGAAAAAATCGACATCGATCAGAATCACTGCGAACGCTTCACGATTTCGCTCCCACAAATTCGCTAACCGGGTCATCTGCTGATACAGGTAACGGCGGTTGTATAAGCCGGTAAGTGCATCGCTGAGCGATTGTTCGCGCAGTTGCTCGCGCAGACTGAGGTTGGCCAATGCCAGCGCAGTTTGATCCGCCATCGAGCGCAGGGTCTGTTCGGTTTTTTCATCGAGAATCGAATCGCCGCTCCAGAAGCCCTGTTCGCGCAACAATGCCACCGCACCGAGCTGACGTCCCCGCGATTGCAACGGAATGCAGAGGAGATAATCGCCGTATTGCACGCTCGCCAGCGCCAGATGCTGCTGCTCAACCGAATCGGGAAATATGCGGCCGGCTTTTATCGCGGCAATGATCTCCGGCAATTCCGACAATTCCAATCCGATCGCGCTGCCCCACGGCGATGTCATCGAATGCAATTCGCCTTCATTCCAGCCGAGCAATGCGCCGCCCTGCGCACCGAATAATTCCGCGCAGCCGTGCTCTAACACTCGCGCTAAGTCGCTGTGATCGTCGCAGAGATGCAGCTGATTGCTCAGCGTGTTCAAGCGCATCATGTCGGCGTTGCGCAGTTCGAGTTGTTGCAAGTAATGGTTCAATCGTTCGTTACCGGCTCGCAACTCTTGCTGCATGTATTCGCGGACAACGATTTCCTGCGCTAAATCGCGGTTACTTGCATCGAGCGCGGCGGTGCGATCCGCAACACGCTGTTCCAGCTCGTGATTGAGCGCCTGTAATTTGTTATCGGTTTCGACAAGATCGGTAATGTCGGTGATCAGTTTCATGCTGCCCGCTAATTCACCTTTGTCATCGTAAAATGGCGATGCATACACAATCGCATGCATTTCAGTTTTGTCCGCTCGACAAAAGCGTATCTCGTGGCGGTCGCGCACGCCCTCCCAGCGCAACAACAATTTGTTTTCGGCTTTTTCGATATCTTCTTGATAAATGAAATCGAGAAACGGACGTCCGACAATGTTTTCACTTGTGCGCAACATATCGAGCATGGCTTGATTTGCATATGTGGTAATGCCGGCGCGATCGATCATCCAGATGCCTTCGGCAGCGGTATCGAGTAACAACCGATAGCGATTTTCGCTGGCCATCAACTGCTGATGGCGTTTGGATAATGCTTGATAAGCCTGCTGCAGTTGCGCGCTGGTCGGCAGCGCCAGCGCGGCGCGCAACGCGCGCCAGATCAGTACTGAACAGATAGCCGCAAGTACGCCGGTGATAAGTGCAGCGATTGCCTCGATCCAATACACCGGATACCAGAGCGAAAGAATTTTAACGAGATACGTCAGCGCGAACGCGAGAATGAAAACGCCTAACAACACCACTATGCCGCGATAGCGGATATCGGCGCGCCGCACCGCGAAATACCAAAGCGCGAACGGCATGCTCAGGCAGGCGACGATGATAAGACTCTCGGCAAGAAGAAACACTGCGAGCAATGTAGGGTCCCACCCGAACCCTTCGCCCCGCGATAAAAATCGTTGATCGGCAACTAAGGACAATAAAGTTTGCAACATTGACGCGCTCCGCGGTCTTCTATTTTGAATTTAGTATAACGAGCAAGATTCATGCACGACTGAAGAAAAGTGTTATCTGTAATGAGAAGTGTTCGATGTTATGCTCAAAAACCGAGCGACAGACAGGAGCTGACGATTATGGGTGCTACGCGAATCGAACACGACAGCCTCGGCGATGTCGCTGTACCGGACGATGCGTTGTATGGCGCGCAGACGCAACGCGCGATCGATAACTTCAAGCTCAGCGACCGCCGCTTTACTACAGCCTTTATTCAGACTCTCGCCCATATCAAGCGTGCCGCTGCGGAAATCAACGAAAACCTCGGAATTATCGATGTCGCAACTGCACACGCGATCATCAAAGCTGCCAACGAAGTGATTGCGGGTGACCACGCCGAGCAATTTCCTATCGATGTTTTTCAAACCGGCTCCGGCACCAGCACCAACATGAATATGAATGAAGTGCTGGCTCATCGCGCCAGCGCGATCGACGCGGTGCGCGTGCATCCCAACGATCACGTTAATGCCGGTCAAAGCAGCAACGATGTCATTCCAACGACGTTGCAACTGAGCGTATTGCGCGAATGGGGCGCATCGTTACAACCGGCTTTGCAAAAACTCGCGGCGATGATCGAGACACGGATGCGCGAACTGCACGATGTCGTGAAAACCGGACGCACGCATTTAATGGATGCGATGCCGATTCGGTTCGATCAGGAACTGTCCGGATGGCGTCAGCAAGTTCTGAATGCGGAGGAGCGCTTAAGCGATAGCGCCCGACGTCTTGCTGAATTACCGCTTGGCGGCACCGCTGTCGGCACGGGCATTAATACTCACCCCGAGTTTGCGCCGCGCGTTATTGCGCGCTTGAGCGAGACAACCGGCTTGCCGCTGCAACCGTGTCGAAACCGTTTCGAGCGCATGAGCAGTATCGATAGCGCGGTCGAATTTTCCGGCCAATTGCGCGTGCTGGCTCTCGCACTCATCAAGATCTGCAATGATTTGCGCTGGATGAACAGCGGCCCGCATAACGGGCTCGGCGAAATCCAGCTCGCCGCGTTGCAGCCGGGCAGCAGCATAATGCCGGGCAAGGTGAACCCGGTAATTCCGGAAGCATGTGCG
>CBFHCK010000059.1:0-10365 GCA_965653955.1 uncultured Spongiibacteraceae bacterium | reverse complement strand
AGCCCAAACGATTAAAAACAGCATCAAACTGGTAAAGACGCCTGCCGAGCCGATGTCTTTGGCCTGACCCGACAATGGGTGCATCTCGGAGCCGAAGCGATCGACGGCGGCTTCAATCGCCGAATTGAACAATTCCGCCAATATGACGATCGCGCAGGTGACGACCAACAGTAATTGATGCGTCAGATCACGGCCGATCCAGAACGCCAGCGGAATGCAAATGATCGATAGCGATGCTTCGATGCGGAACGCTTCCTCATATTTCCAGGCGGCCCGCAGTCCTTGCATCGAATAACCTGTTGCCGCGATCAGACGCGAGAGGCCGGTCTTGCCGGGTTTGGTCATCATAGGTGCCTTAGTTCCCAAAAAAATAGGTGCCTGAGTCCGTAGCAAAATAGATGGCTGAGTCCGCAACAAAATGCTGCGCATGGTAGCGGCTACCGCTGCACAGTCCAAGCGGGGCGCGATCTCGGCGGGATTTAATGCGAGGAGCGGCGACGACCGTCCTGCCGACGATTAGTGGCAGCAGCGGTCGAGATACCGTTACCGGATGAGCTGGTAACAGCGGGATAAGGAGGATTTCCCGGCGTCCACGAGGAGAACAGTGGCACGGCGGAGAGAGTTTCGGCAAAACTGGCCGCTGTTTTCGTCGCGGTTACAGATTGCTGCGGTTCGGTAAGCGCATCCATCGTCGAGTCGATTGCAGCGGTAATCGTGATCGGAGACGTCATAGCTCACTGCTCGATAATGGTCGACGTGAATGAATTGATGGGCGGCGAAGAGGATAATAGGCCGCTATTCAAACTCCAACAACCGGCTCCACTTACCGCTCTGCAAATTGTCGCTAATCGCACCGACTGGCTACGCTTGTGATCGTTTAGCGCCGGAATTATTCCCAACAATAAATCGATACACGGAATGAACATGTTCGCGAGGCTTTTCCAACGTCGGCCACCGCTGACCAGTGATGCAGCGCTGACCGAAAAGGTTGGGCTCATCTTTGCCGGTACGCCGCGCGCACTGCTGCTAAGTCTGTTTGGCGTATGCGTCATGGCGCAAGCATTCATTCGCCCCGACAACCATGACGCGGTGGTGTCGTGGTTGCTGGCCGCCGGAATTATTCTGCTGCTGCGCACCTTCCTTTGGTACAGCTGGCGACGCGACCACACCCGCGATGAACATATCGCGCGCTGGCGAGCGCGGCTCGTAGCAGGCAGCTTTATTGGCGGAGCGATGTGGGGGCTGGCGGCGATATTGCTGTTTCCCGACACCGATCTGCCACGCCAGACTTTGTTGGCGCTGTTGATGTGTGGTGCCGGTGCCAGCGCGGCGGTCATGATGGCGCCAGATCGCCTGGCGGGTTACGCGTTTCTGCTGCCGTGTCTGTTGCCTGCCATCGCGCAATTTCAACTGCATTTCATGCACGCGGGTTACAGCGTTGCGATGATGGGGCTGCTGTATAGCGCTGTTATTGTCGATGGTATGCGGCGTTTTGGTCGTTATATCGACGACAACATCGGGTTGCGTCTCGCGTTAGTGGAGCGCGAGCGAGGGCGGCAACAATTCGAGCGCGAGCTGGACGAAAGTCAGAAAAAATTGCAGGAAGACATCAAGGCGCGCAAAGCCATCGAAAAACAAATGGCCGAAGACCGCGCCAAGCTGGAGGCCTTTGTTCAGCACACCCCGGCTTCCGTGGTGATGCTGGATAACGAATTGAATTTCGTCGCATGCACCGCACGTTGGGCGCGAACGATGAATGCCGACCCGGAGCTTCTCGCCGGCGGTCGTTTTTACGATGTCTATCCAGAAATGTCGCGCCGTTATCGGGATGTTCATCAGCGCAGCCTCGCCGGCTCGGTGGAGCGCTGCGAAGAGGAATTGTATGTCGGTAGAAAAGGCTCCTACTGGCTGCGCTGGGAAGTAAGACCCTGGTACAAGCATGCCGACGTCATCGGCGGAATCATGATTCTCACCGAGGACATCACCGCGCGGAAGGAGGTCGAAATCGCGCTGCGCGAACGCGATGCGCTGCTACAGAAAATTACCGAGCGAGTCCCGGGCGTCATCATGCAATTTCGGTCGTTCCCCAACGGCGGATCGGAGATTCAGTATTGCACCGATGCCGTTCGCAAAATTTTCGAGTTAGAGGTTGAGGACGTTTACGCCGATTACACCACCTTGGGCGCGCGCATTCTGCCGGAAGACCGGCCGGGTGTTGCAGCGACGATCGCCGACGCGACGCGCACGCTGATACCGTGGAAGATGGATTATCGCGTGCAATTACCGGTGCGCGGAGTGCGTTGGCTGCATACCGAAGCTTTGGGCGAGCCGCAGCCGGATGGAGCGGTGATATGGCATTCGTATGTCACCGATATCACCGATCTGAAAAAAATCGAGGAGCAGCTGAAAGCGCTCAATCACCGCTTTGAGCTGGCCGTACATGCGGCGCGTATTGGCGTGTGGGAGTGGAATATTCTCACCGACAAACTGGTCTGGGATAAGCGCATGTATGAGATATACGATTTCCCTGCCGGCGAGATTCTCGATGCTTCAGCGCCGGTGAACGATCGCGTTCATCCCGACGATTGGGAGCGTATCCGGCAGAGTTTTATCGAGGTGCTCGAAGACCCGGAGATCGCGCGTTACGAAATTGAATATCGGCTTGTCTGGCCTGACGATAGCGAGCATGTGGTACGTACGGCTGCATTTTTACAACGTGACGTAATGGGGCGGGCCGAATCGGCTACTGGCGTTACCTGGGATATCACCGAAAGCAAAAAAATAGAACGAATGAAATCCGAGTTCGTTTCAATGGTCTCGCACGAATTGCGCACGCCTCTGACATCGATACGCGGTTCGCTGGCGTTGCTCGAACGCGGTGTCGGCGGCGCACTCACCGCTGATGCGAAAGAGCTGATCAATGTCGCTTACAAAAACTCCGAGCGCTTGTCGCTGCTGATAAACGACATCCTCGATATCGAAAAAATCGAATCCGACAAAATCCGCTTCAATATGCAACGTCATGCCCTGCGATCTCTGCTCGAGCAAGCCGTCACCGCGAACCGCGGATACGCGCAGACTTACGACGTTGAGTTGGCATTGCTCGAACCGATAGGCGATGCCGATGTCCTCGTCGATAGCGATCGATTCGAGCAAGTGCTCGCCAATTTAATTTCGAACGCGGTTAAGTTCTCGGCTCCGCGCGATACGGTAGAAGTTGCTGCGCTGCTTAAACCGGATGCGGTACGCATTGAAGTCAGAGATCGAGGTCCGGGCATTTCCGAAGAATTTCGCGAACGGATTTTTCAGCGCTTCTCCCAGGCAGATACCTCGGATACGCGAGCGAAAGGCGGGTCCGGGCTGGGCTTGTCGATCACCAAATCGATTGTCGAAAAAATGCAGGGCCAAATTGGATTTGAGTCGCGCGAAGGACGTGGTACCGTATTTTTTTTCGAGCTGCCGCGCGCGCTTTAGTTAAAGCGTTAGACCGTTAAGGGGATGGGATTGAACCGCGAATTGCAACGGATTCTCTACGTCGAGGATGAAGCGGATATTCGCCGCGTGGCGACCATGGCTCTCGAATCGTTGGGCGGGCTCAAGGTGTTCGTATGTTCGAGCGGGGCGGAAGCGATAATGGTGGCGGCACAGAATGCGGTGGATATGGTGCTGCTCGATGTGATGATGCCGCAACTCGACGGGCCGACTACGCTCCAGCGTCTGCGTGAGTTGCCGAGCATGGCGGCTACGCCGGCGGTGTTCATGACCGCAAAAATACAATCGGACGAAATTGCCTATTTAAAATCGCTTGGCGCCGTCGATGTTATCGGCAAACCCTTCGATGCGCTCACGCTCGCCGATACGCTGCGCGCGATCTGGCAGCGCATTGGCGTGGCGACAAAACCGAACACATCTGCCGATGCTGCTGCATCGATGGAGAATTCCAGCGGCTCATCGGCGACGAATTTCGCCGCGCGCATGACGCAACTCAAGCAGCAATTCGAGCGCGAGTTGCCGCAGCGTCATCGCGAGTTGCAGCAGCACTGGGCGCGACTTTGCGTGCAATGGCAACTGAATGAAATCGAAGCGCTGCACGTCGGCGTGCACAACCTCGCGGGTGCCGGCTCGACGTTCGGCTACCACGCCATCACCGATTCGGCGCGCGCATTGGACATACGTTTAAAGGCTCTGTTAACGCAACGCACAGCGCCGGCCGACGAAATATGGCGCGAGTTGGTGACACTGTTTTTAGCGCTGGATACCGATTTGCGAAGGGCTCTGGCAGCATTGCCGTAATCGGGCCGCGCCGGACCGATGAATTCTCGTTAACCTTCCGCGCTCATCGTTTCAGTTAAAGTACGTTTGTATTGCGAATGCCGTGGCGATCGCCTCGGGTTTTAGCATTGAGTTCAAGGATTTCGCATGTGGATCGTCCGTGTCGCGTTGCAGCGGCCGTATACATTTATTGTGCTGGCGTTACTGCTGCTCATTCTCGGGCCGCTGACGATCAAGCGCACGCCCACCGATATTTTTCCGTCGATCGATATTCCGGTCATCAGCGTTATCTGGGGTTATAGCGGTTTGCCGGCCGAAGAAATGGCCAACCGGATGATCAGCAGTTACGAACGCGGGATAACCATCACCGTTAACGATATCGAACATATCGAATCGCAAACGCTTAACGGGATCAGCGTCGTCAAAATCTTTTTTCATCCGGGTACGCGCGTCGATTTGGCATTGAGTCAAGTCACTGCATTTTCGCAAACGGTATTACGCGGTTATCCGCCGGGTACGACTGCGCCGTTGATCATGAGCTACAACGCATCGAGCGTACCCATTTTGCAGCTCGCATTGTCGAGTCAGCGGTTGACCGAAGCCGAGTTGTTCGATTTCGGCAATACCTTCATGCGGACGCAGCTCGCCACGGTACAGGGCGCGTCGATTCCTTTTCCGTATGGCGGCAAGCAACGCAACATTCTGGTCGATCTCGATCCACAGGCATTACAGGCGAAGGGTCTATCGGCGAAAGATGTCACCGATGCCATCGGCCAGCAGAATCTGATATTGCCGTCGGGTACACAAAAAATCGGTGAGTACGAATACAACATTCGCCTCAACGGCAGCCCGAGCAATGTCGATGATCTGAATAAGTTGCCGATAAAAACCGAGAACGGCGCGACGATTTATATCGGCGATGTGGCACATGTGCGCGATGGCTTTGTGCCGCAAACAAATATCGTGCGCGTCGATGGCGAGCGCGCGACGTTGATGACGATTCAGAAAACGGGAAATTCATCGACGCTCGATATCATCGATCGTATCAAGGCGTTATTGCCCGGTATCGTCGAAAGCGCGCCGGAAGGTTTTTTGCTGCGTCCTATCGGCGATCAATCGGTATTCGTGCGTGCCTCGATTAACGGCGTGATTCATGAAGGCATCATCGCGGCGGTACTGACCGGCTTGATGATCCTGCTATTTCTCGGCAGCTGGCGCAGCACGCTCATCATTACGACATCGATACCGTTATCGATTCTGGCATCGATCATGATGCTGTCTGTACTCGGTGAAACGATCAATATCATGACGCTGGGCGGTTTAGCGCTGGCGGTCGGCATTCTCGTCGACGACGCCACCGTGGCCATCGAAAACATCAACTGGCATCTCGAACAGGGTAAGGATGTCGAAACAGCGATACTCGACGGTGCGCAACAGATTGCAGTGCCGGCGTTAGTGGCGACGTTGTGTATCTGCATCGTGTTCGTGCCGATGTTTTTTCTCGAAGGTGTCTCGCGCTATTTATTCGTACCGATGGCGGAAGCGGTGGTGTTCGCGATGCTTGCGTCGTACATATTGTCGCGCACACTGGTGCCGACACTCGCGAAATATCTGTTGCGACCACATACCGAAAACGATTTCGCGAATAAAAACAAATGGCAGAGATTTCAGCATCGTTTTGAAGAGCGGTTCGAAACGCTGCGTCATGGTTATCGCAATGTGCTGGAGCGCGCGCTGCAAAATACGCGCATGTTTATCGCCGGCTTTCTGGCCTTGATCGTTGCGTCGCTGCTCATTCTCGTACCGTGGCTCGGCAGCGATTTTTTCCCCGAGGTGGATACCGGGCAAATCAAATTGCATATGCGCGCGCCAACCGGAACGCGCGTTGAAGAAACGGCGCGCATCGTTTACGAAGTTGAACAGGCTGTGCGTAAAGTCATTCCAGCGCGCGATATTGCAACGGTCGTGCAGAACATCGGCTTGCCGGTTAGCGGCATCAATCTTTCGTATACCAATTCGGCGCCGATCGGCTCCGCCGATGCGGATCTGATGATTTCGCTGAGCGAAGATCACGCGCCGACCGCCGATTACATTCGCCAATTACGTCGCACGCTGCCGGAACGCTTTCCCGGCGTGACGTTTGCATTTTTGCCAGCCGACATCGTCAGCCAGATTTTGAATTTCGGCCTGCCGTCGCCGATCGATGTGCAGATCGTCGGGCAGAACGTCACCGAAAACAGAGAGGTAGCGCGGCAGTTGCTGGAGAAATTGCGGCGTATTCCCGGCATCGCCGATCTGCGCATTCATCAGGCTTTCGATCTGCCGGAAATGTATGTCGATGTCGATCGCACGCGCGCGCAGCAGGTGGGTTTGACGCAACGCGATATTGCCACCGATATGCTGATATCGCTGACCGGCAGTTTTCAAACCGCGCCCGCATTTTGGTTGAACCCAAAAAATGGCGTGAGCTATGCGATCAGCACGCAGATGCCGCAATATCGGGTGGATTCGCTCGATGCATTGCGCAATTTACCGATCACGGGTGGCGACGATGCACAGCCGCAGATTCTCGGCGGACTCGCCGAATTTAAACGCGGCACTGGCGTCGGCGTGGTTTCGCATTACAACGCACAGAACGTGATCGATATTTTTGGCGCGGTGCAGGATCGCGATCTCGGCGCAGTCGCCAAAGATGTATTGGCTGTGGTGCGCGAGCAGGAAAAAAATCTGCCGAAAGGCACGCGCCTGGTGGTTCGCGGTCAGGTCGAAACCATGCAGAAATCGTACAGCGGTTTATACATCGGCCTCGCATTCGCCATCGTGCTGGTGTACCTGTTGATCGTCGTCAATTTCCAATCGTGGCTCGATCCCTTCATCATCATCACCGCGTTGCCGGCAGCGATTGCGGGTATTGTGTGGATGTTGTTTTTAACGCAGACGCGATTGAGTGTGCCGGCATTGACCGGCGCGATCATGTGCATGGGTGTCGCGACCGCGAACAGTATTCTGGTGATCAGTTTTGCGCGCGAACGCTTTGCTGCCACCGGCGATGCGACCCGCGCTGCCATTGATGCAGGTTTCACCCGGTTTCGCCCGGTGCTGATGACGGCGCTCGCGATGATTATCGGCATGGTGCCGATGGCATTGGGTCTTGGTGAAGGCGGCGAGCAGAATGCGCCGCTCGGGCGCGCGGTGATCGGCGGTCTGCTCAGTGCCACCGTCGCCACGCTGCTTTTTGTGCCTGTAATATTTCGCGCGATCTACATGCGCCGCCCTCAATCGAATGAGACTACTTGAGTCATGAATCTGAAAAAGCCGGAAGCAAATTCCGACAAGCCCGAAGCCGACCACTACAGCCGTAACGTGATAGTGATCGGCATCGCGCTGATTGTGATTTTAGTTGTGCTCGGTATCGCGGCGCGCTTGCAGATGCAACACGCATTGCAACGCAATATCGATGAAACCGCCGCGATTGTAGTGGCGACGATCGCGCCGAAAGCGAGTGATGCCGAACAAACCATCGTGCTGCCGGGCAATGTCGAAGCGTTTGCCGATGCACCTTTATACGCGCGTGCGACGGGCTATTTAAAAAACTGGACCGCAGATATTGGCACTCGCGTTAAAAAGGGACAGCTTCTCGCCGAACTCGATATTCCCGAAGTCGATCAGCAATTGCTGCAAGCACAGGCAGAGCTGGCGAATGCGGTTGCTAATCAACGGCTGGCGCAAAGCACCGCGCAGCGGTGGCAGGAATTACTCGCAGCCGATTCAATTTCCAAACAAGAAGCCGATGAAAAAATTAGCGACGCAGTCGCGAAAAACGCACAGCTGGATTCCGCACGCGCGAATGTCGAAAGGCTGCGGCAACTGCAATCGTTCAAGCGCATCGAAGCGCCGTTCGACGGCGTAGTGACGGCGCGTAATGTCGATATTGGCGCATTGGTGAATGCCGGCTCCGGCCAGGAATTATTTCGTATCGCCGCGAGCAAAAAATTGCGTGTGTATGTACGCGCACCGCAAATTTATGCGCCACTGGTAAGACCCGGCCTCAACGCGTCGCTCGAACTGGCCGAGCATCCAGGGCTGCGTTACGCCGGCACGCTGGTGCGTACCGCCGATGCGATTGATCCAGTAACGCGCACGTTGCTGCTGCAAGTCGAAGTCGATAACGCGCGCGGTGAGTTGTTGCCGGGTTCCTACGCGCGCGTGCATTTAAAGCTGCCGGGACAGCGCAATTTATTATTGCCGGTGAACACACTGATTTTTCGCGCTGATGGCTTGCAGGTGGCGACCGTCAATGGCGAACAGCGCGTCGTGTTAAAACCGATCGTGCTCGGCCGCGATTTCGGTTCAGAAGTCGAAGTCGTGTCCGGCATCGGTCCGAATGACGCGGTGATCCTTAATCCACCCGATGCGCTGGTCGGCAATCAGCGAGTGCGCCTTGCAAAAACCGAGAGCAAAACTGCCGCAAAAGAATGACGCGACAGCGGAGCACTAACGCGGCGGTGTGGTCGGAACAATTATCGCTGAGGCAATCCTAGGAACAGCTCATGCGCAGATTTGCCGTTCGTTCCGTATTGATAATCGTCGTCGTTTGTATCGGCGGCTGCGCAATACTGTTCAGTTATCGCAATATCGAGCGCTGGATTCGCTGGTCGATCGATGACTACGTCATGTGGACGCCGACGCAGGCAGAAGACTTCGATCAACGCCTGCATAGACAATTGCAATGGCATCAGCAGACAGAGTTGCCGCGTTATCGCGAATGGCTGTTGGCCGTACGTGACGCTGTACGAACTCCGCTAGATCTCGACACTCTGAATTCTTACAGCGAGCAGCTTCCGGTTTTCTGGCAGCGGAGCATGCTGCACGGCGAAGAGGATATTGCGGCATTACTTGCGCAATTATCCGACGATCAAGTGCGCGATTTGATCGCGGAAATGCACAGCCGTCAGCAAGACATCGAGGACGAATTCAATGATTTATCACCAGCCGAATTGATCGAGCGGCGCGAGCGCAACATGAGCAAAGCACTGCGCTATTTCTTCGGTACACTCGATGCGTCGCAGAGGGTTGAGATCGAGCGATGGGCCAAATCGTTACCGGATAGCCGTGTGCAATGGTTGGCGAGTCGGCGGCGCTGGACCGATCAGTTCGAGCAAGGACTCGCGCAGCGCCACCAGCCTGATATTTTCGCTGAGCAAATTCACAAATTATTCGTACTGCCCCAACAAAGCTGGGACCCCGATTATCGAGAGATTTCGGCGCACAATCTAACGGCAAGTCTGCAATTGCTCGTTGCGCTGCAACATTCGTTGAGCGAACAGCAGCGCAAGAAGCTCGATCAGCGTATCGAACAATGGCTCGACAGGCTCGATACGCTGGCCAGCAGTTCGTAATCGCAGCATGAATTAATTCGTCCTCATCCAGCGAGGTAAACGTAATGAGTTTCTTCAACAGTAAAAAAGCGGTCATGCCAAATCCCCAGGATGCGTTGCGTGGCCGCGCCACTGCAATGCAGGTTCCGGCAAAACATTTCGTACTCGATGCGCCGCTGCAACCGCCATTCCCAACACCGATGGAAAAAATCGCGTTTGGCCTCGGCTGCTTCTGGGGCGCCGAACGGCGTTTCTGGCAACAGCCCGGCGTTTACACCACTGCAGTGGGATACGCCGGCGGCTACACGCCGAACCCGACGTATGAAGAAGTGTGTAGCGGTATGACCGGCCACAACGAAGTTGTCCTCGTGGTATTCGATCCTGCAAAAACATCGATCGAAAAATTATTGAAAGTGTTTTGGGAGAGCCACGATCCGACGCAGGGTTATCGCCAAGGTAACGATGTCGGCACGCAATATCGCTCGGGTATTTATTGTTATTCCGACGCACAAAAGCAATTAGCGGAAAAAACCGCCGAGCAATTTCAGCAGGCATTGCAGGATGCGGGCTATCCACCTATTACTACTGAAATCGTCGAAGCGCCCGAGTTTTATTATGCTGAGGATTATCACCAGCAATATCTGGCGAAAAATCCGAATGGATATTGCGGCTTGGGTGGAACCGGTGTGTGTTTGCGCGAATGAGTGACGATCAA
>CBFHCK010000058.1:0-10421 GCA_965653955.1 uncultured Spongiibacteraceae bacterium | reverse complement strand
GCCAAACTAAAAACCGGCACGCAATTCAGCGGCCGCAGCGCTGTATCCGGCGATTCGACATTGTTTACGGCGTCGGCATCTACCACCGCCGAGCTCGGCAGTTACCAGATCGAAGTGCTCGACCTGGCAAAAACCAATAAGCTCGCCTCCACCAATAATTTCGCCACCGCCGACACTGTGGTCGGCAGCGGTACGTTAAATATCAGCGTGGGCAGCAAAAGTTTTGATGTGACAGTGGCTGCCGGCACCAACGACACACTGGCGGGGATCCGCGATTCAATCAATAACGCACCCGATAACGCCGGCGTGCGCGCCAGCATTCTGACCGTCAGCGACGGTGTCGGCGGCTCGACTCGAAAACTCGTATTGACCGCAGCCAACAGCGGCGCCGCTAACGCCGTCAGCGTTGCTGTGACCGGCGATGGCGACGGCATCGATAACGACAACGCCGGTTTGTCGCGCTTGATCTCCGCGAATCTGGAGGAAATCGATCCGGCTCAAGACGCACGCATTACTGTCGATGGTTATGAAGTCACTAGCAGCACGAATCAGGTTAAAGATGCGATCGACGGCGTCACGCTGACATTGTTGAAAGAGAACCCCAACGAACTCGAAGATCCTTTCTCGTCGTCGCTGACCGTTGCCGTCAATAAAACCGGCGCGAAGGCCGCGATCGAAGATATGGTCGCCAATTACAACGCATTAACAACGATCTTCAACACACTGACCAACTTCAACCCCGCCAACGGCACACGTGGTTTGCTGAGCGGCGATGCCAGCGTAAAAGTGATGGAAGATCGTCTGCGCTCGATCATGACCGGCACCGTGGCAGGCGCTGCGGAAGGTATGAACAGCCTCGCCTTTCTCGGCATCGCTACTAATCGCGATGGTTCTATCTCACTGAATGACACCAAGCTAAGCAGCGCCATCAGCACTCGCTTCGACGACTTGGAAAAGTTATTCAGCGGCGAGAACGGTATCGCTAATCGCCTCGACAAAGTGGTTACCGAACTGACCGCGTCGAACGGCGTATTCACCACGCGTGAAAAGTCGATGCGCGGTCAGCTCAGCGGCATTGAAGAACAACGCGACAAACTCAACGCGCGTCTCACCACGATGGAAGCGCGCTACCGCGCGCAATTCACGGCGCTGGATATTCTCGTGGGCCAATTGCAGCAAACGGGGAACTTCCTCACGCAACAGCTGGACGCTACCGCACAAATCATCAACCGTAAAAATTAACGATGCGAAGCAGCGAATTGAGCGGAGCGCGCGTGATGGCCGATAACGACACAAGCCAAAACACTGGGGATATCGAACACAGCTGGGAAAACATCGAAACGATCAACCGTTCGATGTACGCCGCTGCCGATGCCGAAGAATGGCAGGAAGTAGTCGAATTCGCGGCAAGCCGTCACCAGCGTTTGCTGAATCATTTCCAGCTTTTTCCTGTCGGCCCTCAATATGCGGATTTTTATCATCAGCGCCTTAGTGCGATGCTGGATGGTGAGCGCACGTTGCAAACGCTCGCGCGCGATGCACGTAAACGTGTAATGAGCGAAGGCACAGTCGTTAATAAAACCCGACAAGCGATTGGTGCTTATCTCTCCTGAAATTTTCGCAGCAATAAAAAAGGCCCTTGTGGGCCTTTTTTTGTTTTGAGAGCATTTGCCTATTCGATCAACGCAGGAAATCAAACAGCGATAAACCGGCGATTTTCGCGAAACTCTGCTGCGCCGCTTGCAGCACAAAATTTTCCTGCGTCAGCCGGGTAATTGCCTCGACATGATCGAGATCGCGCACATCGGCCAGCACTTTTTTATTCACGAGATCGGTGCCGGCGTGCAGCGCTTCGGTGCTTTCCAATGTATTCATGCGTGCGCCAATTCGCGAACGCACGACGCTGATGTTTTCCTCGGCGCTATACGTGTTATCCAGCGTTTCAGCGACGAGTTCCTGCAGACGTATTTTGTCGTCGGTGTCATCGCCATACGCCCGCAAGCCATCGATGAGTTTGCCCACCGTCGCGAATACGCTTTGTGTCGCCGGCGGATCCACCTGAAAATCATCGCCGGTCGCCGGTGTGCCGACGATTTTCATGCTGACACCGTTGAACACAATGTCTTCGCCCGACGTATAAGCGGCGCCGCTCACAACGGCAGGGCCGCCGCCGACTGGAACGATGTCATAAGTAGTCGGCGAGGTGAATGAGATCGTGTAGCTATCGGTGAAGTTCGCATCGAACACCGCTTGATCGACAACATGGCCCGACGAAATGGTTGCAGTGCCGGTATTGCCCGCCGCAGCAGTGGTGCCGAGGCGCGGCGAAGGTATCGCGATGAAAATCGCATTGCCGCTGTCGTTGACGGCAACCTGCGTGCTCGATGCAACCTGCACCAGGCGCTGACCGTCATCGCCGCGATAAGTGAAATCGTTGCCGACGCGAACGAACGGTTCCTGTTCGCCTTTATAGCCACCGAAAATATATTCGCCCGACGCACTGCGCGTATTCGCCAACCCACCGAGTTCAGCGAGACGTGTTTCCAATTCTTCGGCAATCGCCTGCCGTTCGCTGAACGACAGCGCGCCACTGCCTGCCTGTATTGCACGCTCGCGAACCCGCACCAGAATATTTTCGACCGATTCAAGCTGCGATTCTTCCAAATCAAGACTCGACACCGCACCGTCGATATTTTTCTGGTACTGCTTGACGCGCGCCTGCTCGCTTTCCAGTTGCAGAATGCGCGCGGCCGCAACGGGATCATCCGATGGCGTGACAACGCGTTTGCCGGAAGAAATCTGTTCCTGCGTTTTAGCGAGCTGGCTTTGCACATTCAAAATGCCATTGAGGCCGCGCGAAAAAACCTGCGTCAACGAAATACGATTCATCATTTTTCAGTCACCTTCAGCGGAACGCCGTCAGCAAGGTATCGAACACCGAGCGTGCGATCTGAATGATCTGCGCCGATGCGTTGTACGCCTGCTGAAACATAATCAGATTGGCCGCTTCCTCATCGAGATTAACGCCCGAAATTGCATCGCGCGTGGCTTGTGCCTGGGTCAGCAGACTCTCGCTGGCGTCAGCGCTGATTTGCAATTGCGCGGCATTGGTGCCGACGTTGGCGACCAACTGGCCATACGCATCTTCGAATGTTGCGGTGCCGATCGTATCGGTGTTCTGCAACATGCCGAGCGCAAGCGCGTTGCGGTTATCCGAGCTGCCGCTGCTGTTGTAGCGGATCGCAAATTCATCGCCATTCGCCGGATTGCCTGACAAATTAAATCGGTAAACCGGATCGCCCGACGAGGGGTCGTTGATGGTGACGGTGTTGTTCTGGCCCGGTGTGAACGTGCCGGTAATCGGCGGCACCAATGCGACAGGCGCTGCCGGATTCGTATTGTTCAAAATCTCATACGTCGTCGCGGACGTGAAACGCACCAGCAACGGCGGCGTCAACGCATCGGGCGTTGCAAAGGTCGATTGCATCGTGGTGCCGTCGGCTTCGTAAACGGCCAGCATTTCGCCGGCGGAAATCGCGCCGCCGCCGGTATTACTCACGCTCGCGGCAGTGCTGATCGGCTGCGCGAATGCGATTTCCTGCGGCCGCTGCAATGCCACCGATATCGCCTGAGCGCCGAGCTTGGTCGGCTGGATGCCATACACATCGCCGGCTGCGAATGTGCTGCCGGTCGGCACGCGAATCTCGAAACCATCGGGTGTCGTGATGGTTGCCGGCAATGCGCCGAGCACACCGGTGACCGGCGGCGTCAACGCGCTGCCATCGGAGCGCACCAGCGAATACGCAGTCGCCGATGTGAAATTCAGTTGATAGTCGCTGGTCGTCAGCGTCGATGCATCGCTGATGTAAACCTGTAAATCGGCGCTGCCGGTGTTGGTGCTGCGCGCCAACGCGCGGTTCTGCATCTGCGTAGTCGAATTGATATCGGTGAATAAGTTGTTGCCGAAATTGCCTTCCAGATCGAGGCCAAGACGATGCTGCTGATTGATCGCATCGGCGACGTTCAGCGCGATCTGGCCGAGCGTGTTGGTGGCGACATCCAGCGTGCCCTGACGAAATTGCAGCAGGCCGCCGACAGTGCCGCCGGTGACGAATTGCGAAATGGGCAAACTGTTGCCGTTCGGCGCGACGAATACCACTTCGCGCCGTGTCGGGTCGGTCGTCGATGCGGCGGTGCTCAATTGGTTCGCCTGCGCACCAACCACCAGCGGCTGGCCGTTGCCGACGAACACGTTGATCATGCCGTTGCCTTGATCGACTGCGCGCACGCCCACCAGCTCGGATAATTTGCGGATGGCTTCATCGCGTTTATCGAGCAGCGCATTCGGCTGCGCGCTGGCGCCAGCACCGCCGCCGACATCGGCAATATCTTTATTCAGCTGCGCGATCGCCTGCGCCAGGCTTGTCACTTCACTGGTCAACGCATCGAGCCGGCTATTCAGCGAATCGTTCATCGCGCTGAGTTGCGAATACAAACCATTGAAGCGGTCGGCCAGCGAACCGGCATCGTTCAATACCACCTGACGACCGGGAATCGACGTTGGGTCCTGCGAAGCCTGTTGAATATCGGCGAAAAAATTTTGCAGCATTGGCGCGACGCCAGTGCTTTGATCGGCGAGCAGCGAATCGATTTGATCGGCGAGCGTGCTCTGAATTTTGATGCCGTTGAAGCTCGACGTATTCATCTGCAATTGCGCAATTGCAAATTGGTCGACGATGCGGCGCACGCCTTCGATTTTTACACCCGCGCCGGTATAGCCAACGCCGGAATACTGCTCCGGATTGGTGACGAGATCGATACGCTGGCGCGAATAACCCGCGACATTCGCATTCGTAATGTTGTTACCGGTGGTACCTAACGCGAGCTGGTTCGCGGTAAGTCCGGACACGCCGATACTGATCAGGCTAGGCATCGCAATTCACTCTTGTCCCTATCGAACACCGCAGGATCATTGAATACGTCCGGCGCTTTGCACATGTTCGCTATCGAACACGGCCAATACTTTTTGCGCGTAACGCGGATCGGTGGCATAACCGGCATCGGCTAACGCTTTTACATAGGCGCGCGGATCATCGCCGCATGCGAGCGCCTGCTGGTAACGTGGGTTGTCGCTAATAAATTTCGCGTAATCGGTGAAGCTTTCTTCGGGCGAGCTGTAGGCACGGAAATTCGCCCACTCTCGCACCGCCACGCCATTTTGATATTCGATCACCGGGACTTTAACAACGGCGCCAGTCCAGCTCGCATCGGCTTTGATATTGAAGAAATTAAAACTCGACGAGCCATCGGGACATTGCAGGACTTTTTGTCCCCAGCCGGTTTCGAGCGCGGATTGCGATAACAACACGCGGCTGTCGATACCGAGTTTTTCACCGACACGCTGCGCCATCGGCGCGAGACGCTCGACAAAATTTTGCGGCGTGCCGTCGATAGCGACATTTTCGCTGCGCTGTTCGGCGGCATTCGCCAATGTGATATCGGCGCCAAATAAACGATGAATCGTTTCCTGAATTGCGCTATCCGGCGGCGCGAGCGGGGAATTCAAACTGCGATTGTCGTTCGCGTTTTCCGCACCCAACGCAGCATGCACAGCAGCATTGGGATTAACACCCGCGCGGGTTAATGGTTGCAACGAATTGGATTGCGCCGCATTTGTATCGATGCCGGCGCGGCCCTGCAATTGACGCAAAATTGCATCGGCGATGCCGAAGCCGCGTCCTTTGCTTAACGTCAATGCGAGCTGGTTGTCGAACATGTCGCGATAAAATTTTTCGTCCGAACTCGATGTCATGTCGCCTTCGGCAAACACCGCATTCGCATCGCGCATGCTCTTCATCATCATCTGCACCATCATCGATTCGAACTGCTGCGCAACGTTCTTCAACGCAGCGGCTTTATCGCCGCCTTTGCTTTGCGCTTTCAGTTGTTGAATACCGTTCAGATCGGTGTAGATCTGTGCGCTACTCGTATCGACGATTGGTTTGGTATCCATCGTTAAATCACCACCAATTCCGCATTCAACGCACCCGCTTCTTTCAGCGCCTCGATGATCGCCATCAAATCGCCCGGCGCTGCGCCCACCTGATTGACCGCACGCACGATGTCGTCGAGCGTTGTGGTTTTCTGCAACCCGAACATGCGATTCGTATCCTGCTTGACCGCGACATTTGACTGCGGCGTGACAACCGTTTGTCCGCCAGAAAATGCGTTTGGCTGGCTGACCTGAACATTTTCGGAAACGGTGACGGTGAGACTGCCGTGCGTGACGGCCACCGGACTCACGGTGACGTGATTGCCGACCACGATCGTGCCGGTGCGCGAATTAATAATGACGCGCGCCGGTGCTTCCCCGGGCGTGACATTGATATTTTCGAGCACTGAAACATACGTGACGCGCTGATCGGTATCGTTCGGCGCAGTGACGCGCACCGACATGGCATCGACTGCTTGCGCGACGCCGGGGCCCATTTTGTCGTTGATCGCTTCGGCGATTTGGCGGGCGGTGGTGAAATCGCCACGCTTCAAATTAAAAATGAGTCCATTGCTCGCAGCGAAACTGGTCGGCACTTCGCGCTCTACCGTGGCGCCACTCGGAATGCGGCCCGCGCTCGGAATATTGACGGTGACTTTCGAGCCGTCCGCGCCCTCGGCACCGAAACCACCGACGACGAGCTCGCCTTGCGCCAGCGCATAAACCTGGCCATCCGCACCTTTTAATGCAGTGAGCAGCAGACTGCCGCCGCGCAAACTTTTTGCGTTACCAACCGACGACACGGTGATGTCGATCGTCTGTCCCGGCTTGGTGAATGCCGGCAAATTCGCATGCACGCTCACCGCAGCGACGTTTTTCAATTGGAAATTCGTGCCCGCCGGAATGACGATGCCGAACTGCTTCAACATGTTCGAGAACGACTGCGAAGTGAACGGCGTTTGCGTCGTCTGGTCGCCCGTACCGTTAAGGCCGACGACAAGACCGTACCCAATCAACGGGTTCGAGCGCACCCCCGCCAGCGTTGCGAGATCTTTGATTCGCTCGGCGTGTGCAGACGTGCTGGTGAAACCGATCAATGCGATCAGCGCGAGGTTAATCATTCGTTTCATCGTTGCAATCACGTCATCGATCTCAAGTTAGAACGGCCACCATTCGGAGCTGAAGAAACGCGAAGCCCAACCTTGGCGGTTCGCTTGCGCAAGCTCGCCATTACCGCTGTAGGCAATGCGCACGTCGGCCACTTTCGTCGACGAAATTGTGTTGTCCGGCAATACATCCTCGGGACGCACGTAGCCGCGAATACGAATGAATTCCTCGCCGCGATTCAGCGTCATCCATTTTTCGCCGCGCACCTCAAGCAAACCGTTAGGCAATACATCGGCGACCATCACAGTGATCGTGCCGCTCAATTTATTGCTCTGATCCGAGCTGGCTTCGCCGCCGAAATCGCGCTTCGGATTAACCGATGTGCTCATGTTGACGCCGCCGATTTTCGGCTGCGCGCCGAGCACGACACCCGCATCGATTTCGATGCTGTCCTCTTTCTTGATTTCGGTATCGGCTTTCTTGCTCGACGATGTGCTTTCGGAAAGCAGAATCGTGATGACATCGCCGACGCGACGCGCACGCTTGTCTTCAAACAGCGATAAGCCGGTGCCGTTGCGATAAATTCCGCCATCGCTCGGCGGCGGCGCGAGCATCGCCGGTGCAGCGACCGGCGCGTAGGCCGGATCGCCGGGCTTGGCGTTGGGGGCGATGACGCAGCCGGTAATTGCGATCAGCGTTGCACTCGTCAACACCAGATGGCGCATCGCTGTGTGCAGGGTGAAACCGCCGCGCTTGAACATGTGTCTCTTTCCTCGCGGCAGTGGCCGCGGTTGGTTAATTAATCGCCGCGATCAAAGCGTCTGCGTAATGAACTGCAACATTTGATCGGAGGTCGCGATGACTTTCGAATTCATTTCGTACGCGCGCTGCGTGGTGATCATGTTGACCATCTCCTCGACGACATCGACGTTCGATGCTTCGAGAGAGCCCTGCTCGACACTGCCGAAACCGGTGTTGGCGGGCGAACCTTGTTGCGGCGATCCGCTGGCTGCGGTTTCCAGGAACAGGTTGGTGCCGATCGCCTGCAAGCCGGTCGGGTTGACGAAATCCGCCAACTGAATTTGGCCGAGCTGCTGCGGTGCGGCTTGTCCCGCGATCGACGCTTCGATAATGCCGTCCTTGCTGATCGTGATGTTCTGCGCGTTCTGCGGCAGCGAAATCGTCGGCTCGAGACGCATGCCGCCGGCGGTGACAATTTCGCCATCCGAATTCACCTGAAACTCGCCGTTACGGGTGTACGCGGTGGTGCCGTCGGGCATCTGAATCTGGAAAAAGCCGCGGCCATTGATCGCCATGTCGAGCGGCTTTTGCGTGATCTGCAAACTGCCTTCGGTGAATTGTTTGGTCGTACCGACCACGCGCACACCGGTACCGAGCTGAATGCCGGACGGCAGCTGCGTGTTCTGCGACGACGATGCGCCGGGCTGGGCGCGAATTTGATAGAGAAGGTCTTCGAACTGCGCATCGTCGCGCTTGAAGCCGACCGTCGCCGCGTTGGCGAGGTTGTTGGCGATGGTGCTAAGGCGCGTGTTTTGCGCGCTCAATCCGGTTTTGCTGACCCACAGTGCTTGCATCATGGCTATTTGCCTCTCAGTAAAGGGTTACGACGCCTGCAGCAACCGCGTGGCGGCGGCGCTGTTGTCTTCGGCGGTACGCATCAGTTTCATGTTCATGTCGAACTGACGCGCGAGCGTCATCACGCTGGTGAATTCGTCGACGATATTGACGTTGGAGCTTTCAAGAAAACCGCTGTGCACGCGGAGCGACTCGTCCGGGACCGGTGCGTTTTCGCCTGGGCGCATGTACATCAACCCATCCGCGCCTTTCTGCAATTGCGCGATATCCGGATTCACCAGTTTGATTCGACCGAGCTGGCCGAGCGCGCTCGGCGTTTGACCGAGTTCGCGCACGGTGATCGTGCCATCCTGACCGATCTGGACTTTTTCCAGCGGCGGCAACGTGACCGGCCCGCCTTCGCCCAGCACTTGGCGGCCATCGGCGGTTATCAATTGGCCGAGTGAATTGACCTGTAGAGCACCGGCGCGGGTATACCCTTCCTGACCGTTTTCACCGCGCACGGCGATCCAGCCGGGGCCATCCATCGCGATATCGAGATCGTTGCCCGTTTCGGTCAGCGAGCCATACGCGAAATCGGTGCCGGGGTTTTCGGTCAACGCATAGGCACGCGTCGGTAAACCGTCGCCGTGGTACACACCCATCGCGCGGGCTTGTTCGAAATCGGCGCGAAATCCGGTGGTATTGGCGTTGGCCATATTGTTGGCATGTATCGCCTGAGCCCGCGCAATGTGCTTGCCGCCGGTCATTGCGATGTAAAGTGCTTTGTCCATTGGGTTACTCCGCCGCAGTTTTGGCTGCGTCAAAAAAATTTCTCTCGGCAGTGCCGTTGCCACTGAGAGTGCAACAACGGTGCCAAGCAAAAATTTATCAGTAACTCATTGATTTTAAAGAGAGATGTAAAAGAAAGAGCCGTCACGAGGACGGCCAGGGGAAATCTTCTGCCGGTGGGCGGCAAAGCGCCGCCACCCGTTAGTTACTCTGCTTTGCGATCAACGCAGATTAAGGATCGTCTGCGTGACGGTGTTGCTGGTTTCAATCGTCTTCGCGTTCGCCTGATAGTTACGCTGTGCAAGGATCAGATTAACGAGCTGCGAAGAAATATCGACGTTGGAGTCTTCGAGCGCGCCGGCCTGGATCGCGCCACGCGAACCCGATTGCGGCGCACCGACTACCGGCTGACCCGAATCGAACGATTCCACCCACGCCGTGTTGCCGACCGGCGCTAACCCTTGCGGGTTGGTGAAGTTGGCGAGTGCAACCTGGCCCAGCGTTAGCGCCTGGCCGGTGGTATAACGGGCGAAGACGACGCCAGTGTCATCAATATTGATGCCTGCGAGACGGCCGGGGGCGTAACCGTCCTGATCGAGCGCGTTAACGGTGAAGTCGCTGCCGAACTGGGTCGAACCGGTGAGACCGATGCTGAAATTCAGCGCCGCCGCGCCGCCTGCGGCGGGCCACGTATCGTTAAGTGCCGCCGGTACCGGCGCAGTCAAGGCGCCGCCGGTGTTGAACGCGATGGTGCCGAGGTTGTGCTCAACACCGCTGCTGTCCAGATCCGAATACACGTTCCAGGTGGTGCCACCGCCAACCGGTACAACCGCAGTTTTCACATAGTAGGTCGTCATCACATGCGGATTGCCGAGGCTGTCGTAAATCGTCGCAGCGGTCGACCAGTTGTAGCTAGTCGGATCCGCGCCGTCGAACACCGCGGTCGCCGGCACGA
>CBFHCK010000057.1:0-10527 GCA_965653955.1 uncultured Spongiibacteraceae bacterium | reverse complement strand
CGGCGGGCGCGTTATGCACCGAATTGTGAAAACGCGTCGGCGAGACGGCGCGATCGTCGGACGCGAGCGTGGTGAGAAGGCTGTGGCAATTTTCGCAATCGCCGCCGGTCGATGAAAACACGCTCGCTAATTTCGATGCATCGGCACCGGCATCTTTAATTGCTTCGAAACCCAGTGCCATCGATAGTTTTACCGTCAGGCCCGCGCGGCGGCGCTCGGCTGCCGGCAATGCTTCGGCAATCGGCAGTTGAAGCGGTGCAATGGTAAACGGCACCGCGCCACTCAAAATTTGTCGCGAATGTTGCCAGCCGTTCAAGCCGGGGCCGAACAAACCGATACCGTCGATATGCGCAATCAGATCGCTCATCGTGTCTTCCTGCGTGGAATCAAAAGTCGGCCCTCGACAAAATCAAACTGCAATTGCTGCCGCCGAACCCAAATGAATTACTCATTACATGGCGCAACGATTGTTGTCGATTAGTGAATTGATAATCGCAATGCAATTGCGGATCGATTTCTTGCGTGCCGCTGCCGCCGGGAATGATTTCGAATTTCAACGCGAGCGCCGCGATAACCGCTTCCAAACCGCCGGCGGCGCCGAGCGTGTGACCGGTATGTCCTTTCGTCGAGCTGCACGGCGTATCGCGACCGAACAGCCGCGTTACGCTTTTATCTTCAGCGGCGTCATTACTTGGCGTCGCGGTGCCGTGCAGATTCAGATAATCGATATCGCGAATCGTTAAATTCGCCGAACGCAATGCGGCCTCCATCGCATACTGCGCGCCGAGGCCGTCCGGATGCGGCGACGACATATGATGCGCATCGGAAGTTTCGCCGATGCCGCTCAACAGAATATCGCCGCTTCTTACCTCATTGGCTCTTTCGATCAATACGAATGCGGCGGCTTCGCCGAGAGAAATGCCATCGCGATTCGCATCGAATGGTTTGCAGGCGTTGGCCGACATCAATTGCAATGAGTTGAAACCGTAGAGCGTGGTGTAACACAACGAATCGACCCCGCCGACGATTGCTGCATCGATCAGGCCGCTATCGATCAAGCGCTGCGCGCAACCGAATACTTTCGCGCTCGACGAACACGCGGTGGAAATGACATACGCCGGTCCATTCAAATCGAAATAGCTGCGCACGAAATCGCCGACCGAATAGCAATTGTGCGTGTGCCGATAATCATGATTTTTTGGCAGCGTGCCGGTGTCGGGGTCGAGATGGCGATAGGCGATTTCAGAACTCAAAATTCCCGACGTGCTGGTGCCGAGAAATACGCCGATACGATTGCGGCCGTAAGTTTTTATCGCCGCTTCGACGCGCCCGATAAAATCATCCTGTTCGAGGCCCAATTGCGCGAGCCGATTATTGCGGCAATCGAACGGCGCCAAACGCGCATCGAGCTGGAGTGTCTCCAGCCCGGCGACTTCGCCGAGGTAGGTATCGAAATCCAGATCGCCCCACTGTGCGGGCGCGAGACCGCTGCGCTGCGTTTCCAGCGCGGCGAGTGTCGACGATAAACCCGCGCCGATAGCACTGGTCGCGGTAAAAGCTGTGAATTTGAGAGCGCGCATTACCTTGTCCAGTATTAAAGAAGCCGCGCAACGAGCATGACGTTGGCGGCAGTGGATTGGCTGACAGGAATTGCGGTAACGGTGAATCCGCGACGTTCGAGGCTATCGATCCACTCTGGCAGCGAGCGAAAAAATAATGGTGTCGCGCCAACACCGCGCGCGATCAGAACGCAGCGATCGACCAAACTTGTCAGCATCGATCGCAAGGTCGATCGCGCATCGCTGACACGGGTCAGCAATACGCTGCCGGTTGCGAGAGATGCGCGAATTTTATCGAATAGTTTTTCCTGATCGTTATGCGACAGGTAATGAAGCACATCGAGTAATACCACGGCATCGGCGGACTGAATTTCCATCGAACGGATATCGGCGGATATCAATTGCACGCGATCGTTGTAGAGCGGCGTCAGCGCGCTGTTGCCGCATCGCACATCGCTGTCGCTGAGATCGATGCCGCGAAATTTCAGATTTCGCGGTGGCCGCGTCGCACCGAGCCAAAGGTTGTCGTGCGCCATTTTTTCAGCGGCCAGCAGCCACGCGGCGAGCAAACCTTTTCCGCAGCCGAGATCCAGAATGCGCGCGTTATCGGGAAAAACAGTGTGTTCCAGCAGCGCTTTAAAAATCGGGTCACCGCGCAGTTTGCCGCGCACCCATTGATAACGGGTGTAACCGGCCGCTTTATACGGTGCGCTCGCCATATCGAGTAGCGTCTTAATCATTGAATGCATCGCACAGCGTTACGGCCCTCAGATTGAGTGCGTTTAATTTTTCGAGCAGTTTCGGCAGGACTTCATGAATAACGGGCGCACCTTTGCGCGTACGTGCGGCGTTGCCATCATGCAGCAGCAGAATATCGCCAGCCGCGAGATTTTTTATTAACCGCTGCAAAACCTTATCCGCGTCGCCGGTGCGCGTATCGTAGCCACGTCGCGTCCACGTCGCCAGTCGCAAGTCCAGCTTACGCAACACTGGATCCAGAAATGGATTGCGCAATCCCGCCACTGCCCGAAAAAACTGCGGTGCGCGCCCGGTAATGCGATGCAGGGTTGCCTGCGCTGCACTGATCTCCGTCATCCATGCACGCGGACCAAACAACGACGAATAATTGCGATGCCGTTGTCCGTGATTTTCGACTTGGTGGCCCGCCGCGATGATTGCGCGACAAAGCACAGGATGACGTTCGGCGCGCTCGCCGATGCAAAAGAAAGTCGCCTTCGCGTTATAAGCTTCGAGAATTTCCAAAATGCGCGGCGTGACTTCGGGATCGGGACCATCGTCGATGGTGATGGCAATTTCGCCGCGCGCAACTGCTGTGGCAGGAAGCCGCACAAGATTGGCACCGAGTAGCGTGCTACGCGGCAGCAGGCCGGCCATGGCGATCAGCAGGTGTGTCGCAAGGATTATCGCGAGCGACCAGTGCCAGAGCGCCACATCGAACAGCAGCAAACCAATCGCCAGCGCGTGCAGCAAAGTGCAGGTGATAAAAAAATAACGCGCGCGCATCGCTTTCATCCTCAGGAGGCTCGAGATTTCGATTTGGCCAAAATCGCCGAAAAAAGCAGCGCAAGGAACGCGCCCAGACCCACCGTTAGTCCTATCGCCGATAATATCGGTACCTTCGAAAAACCCAGCACGCCAAAACTTCCCACGGTGGTCAGGTTTGCGGTAACTACCGAGCAGGTGACTTTCGCCTGCATGGCGGAGCTTGCGGCGGGCTCGTCCGCATTGAAGAAAAAGGCGTAGTTCGAACCGACCGCGACGACGAGCAGTAAACCCACCAGATGCAGGATGGTCAGGTGGGTGCCCGAAGCGAGCAATATCGCCAGCACGCAAAGCACCGCGCAACCGAGCGACAGCAGAATGCGCATGGCCTGCTGCTTCGGCGATGTCGCAAATAAAAGGATTGCGATTGCGAGACAACCCAGGCTCGAAAGTATTGATGCTTCGCGCAGATAACCGTCGAACATCGAAGTGGTTTCTTCAAGCAGATCGATCACGGTGAATTGCAGGGTGCTATCGGCCTGCAACGCCGCGTTAACTTTATTCAAATCGATTTCGTCGCCATACGGACCATCGCCGCTCGCGGTGAGCGGCAACAGCACGAGAAAGTCGTTCGCCCGCTTGATCAACAACGTGTCGAATAACGCTGCCGCCGATGTGCCTGCGAGATCGGCTCGGGTCAGTGGCGCGCGCGCGCGCGTGGCGGCAGCATCGGCGATAAATTCGTCGAGCACATTTTCTTTGATCGGCAGAGTTTGCAGCGCTTCACGCAAATTATTTTGCAAGGTGGCGGCATCGGGTATGGCGGCTTGGCGCTCGCGTTGACTCGCCGCGCTCGGCACCAGGAAAGCGGGGGAATTGAAGCCGCCGATGAGCCGCTTCTCGATTAATGGTTCTAACAATTTAGCGGCGTGTTCCGCGCCTTGCAGCGCCGATTCTTCGTCGGCCGCCGCGAAGCTGGCGATATAGCGGATATTGCCGCCACCGATATCGCTGCGCAGTTCCATGTCGAGCTTCTGCGCGCTTTTCGAGATCGGGCTGAGCGCGGAAAGCTGGCGGTTCCATACGGTACCGTCGAACGTCGCGAGATAGCCGAACGCGACAATCAATATCACGTAAAGCGCCCAGCGCATTTTTTTGGCGCCCTCGAAGAGCGCGATAAGCAGATTGCCGGTTTTAACGATGTGATCCGAATCGATGGCTTTCGGCATCAGCCCCGCCAGCACATAGCGCGTTGTCAACGCAGCGGCGAGCAGCCCGCTGATCGTGTACACGCCCAACTGCGCGAGCCCTGGGAAGCTCGAAAACAACAGTGCGCCAAAACCGGTAATTGATGTCAGTACACCGAGATAAATCGTTCGCCAGAAGTTTTTGGTAGCGGTGCTGCCGGCGCCCTGAATAAAAAAATAAATCGAGTAATCCACCGCTTCGCCGATCAGTGTCGTACCGAATGCCAGCGTCAAACCATGTATATGTCCGAACACCAGGCTGACAGCGACAATTCCCGCCATCGTCCCGGTCAATACCGGCAGCAATCCCAGCACGACCCGCGATGGCGATCGATAAACAAGTAATAACAAGCCGATTACCAACAGCATGCTGATGACCGCGAGGCGTTTGATTTCACCCTCGATCGTGTTGCGCGATTCCACCGACATCACGCTGGTGTCGCTCATCACCAGACGCGTGTCGGCGTTGCGTCCCGGTATCTGCGCGAACGTGGTGCGGATGATGTCGAGTGCACGCGCCTGCGCATCGGTGTTGAGTCCGGATTCGCCAATTTGTGCGACCAGCAATGCGCGTTTGTCATCGCGGGATGCCCATGCGCCGTCGACGGTTCGCGGCTGATTTTCGCCGACAAATTGATCGAGCAATTGCAGCGTTTCGCCGGTGGGATCGCGCGGCAATATTTGTTTGACGAGCAGGCCGGCATCGCCAGCCATGGCATCGACGGTGTCGCCGATAGCGGCGCGCAAGCCGGCGATGCTGAAGCGATCCTTATCAACACTCGGGCTCAGCAAATAGCGATTTTCGAAAAAATATTTGCCGTCTTTTTCGCGTGTGGCGTCATCGCCATTTTGAACGCCGGTGAAGATAGGGTTCGCACGCAGTTGCACTGCGAGTTGTTTCGATAAGGCAGCGCGCTCGCTGGCGTCACCGCCCTCGATGCCAATCAAGATCAAGCGCGCAATGGCGCCATCGCGCAACTGATCGAGCAAAACTTTTTGTCGCTCGTTCGGATTCTTCGGCATGAAAGCCGACAGGTCGGCGACGAATTTCGTCTGTGCGATCACCAGTACACAGACGATGAGGCAGCAGAGCCAAATGATGAGTGGTAGCGCACGATTGAATCGATTCATTTTCCGTCATCGCTGGTAATAGTCATTTCCGAACGATCGCCATCGGCTTGTTCGAATTCGATCGTTTTGACGAAACCCTGCGTGCCCGCGATACGAATTTGTTCGATCACTTTCAATAATTGCGTTTGCTTCGGTGTCAGCGATAGTTGCCATTGTTCTAATGAGCCGCTCACGGTTACCGCATAATAATTTTCCAGCGCGGACAAATCGCCCGACAACGTCGCGCGAATGCTGGTGACGAACGTCGATACTTCAGGATGATCTTGAAGATCAAATGTTTTACGGCGTTTGTTCGCGGTTTCGATGCTGAGTTTGTCGCCATCGAGAATCAGCAATTCCTGTTTCGGCTTTAACGTCCGCTTCTTCACCAGATTCGGCGCGGTATATTCCAGCTCGCCGGAAGACTCAATCGGCTGCTCCAGCACCTTGAAATATTTTCGTTCGATAAACGTGGCATGGCTGGATTTGCGTTGCGACAGCAGCGCCATCAGATCCGCGAGTTCAACGTCCTGGGCGGAAGCTGCGGTCGCGAACAAGCCGATGCTGGCGGCAAATGCGAGTGATTTAATCGATAAAAGCTTTTTAACGAATTTTTTAAGCATGATCGGCGTGGTGATTTTCCCAGAAGTCGAAAAAGTTAAACCAGTTGAACGGAGCGGCGATGCAGTAACGTTCGAGCGTGGCAACATACCGCGCCATGACATGTCGCAGCGCGGCATTGCGGTCGCTGGCGAGCGGCTGCGAAAAATCCTCGATCACCTCGAAATAAATTTCGTAACGATTGCCGCCGCGATAAAGACCCGTCATGAAATAAATCGGATGCCGCAGCATCAATGCCATGCGAAACGGACCGGTGGGGAAATCGGCGTCGCGGCCGAGAAAAGAAAAGCGCTCGTATTTATCCGCACTCGACGCTCGATCCGCCAACACGCCAACCAGTGCGCCATCTTTTAATTTTTCGTTGATTTTGAGCGTCGCATCGAGCTGACCGAGCGGAATAATATTTTGCGAAGCATGAGGATTGATTGACGCCATCACGCGATTTATCTGGCGCGCATTTTCCGGAAACATCGCCATGAAAATATCGATATCGGGATTGCTGCGCGCGAACGAATGCAAGACTTCGAAGCTGCCGAGGTGCGCACCGAACAAAAACAAACCTTGCTTCGCATTATCGTTGTGCAATGCAGTGGTGCCGATATGTTGAATGTTGAAAATATCGATTTGTTCGTTGAGTAAATACACACGATCGTGAATCGTGGTCGTGAATGCGAAAATATGTTTATAACAATCGAGCAGCGAGGCGGGCCGCCCGAGGCAGCGGGTCAGATAGTCGCGCGAAGCCTTTCGAGCGGGGCGTACCGCGACTAAAAAGTACAATGCAATCGGATACAAAATAGGGCGCGATAATCGGCGCCCAAGAAATAGCGACAACTTCGTCATGAAAACGAGAAGCGCGCTGCTGCCGCGCTCCTTGCGTTGCATCCATTCCGCCCGTTTTGTTTTTTCGACAGGTGTTTTTGCGGCGGTCGTCTTGGCGGGCGCAATCATAATGAAAATCGACCATCCGCGATTTTGCGCGAACCACTAAGGATTTCGAAGCTGACGGAATTGTCGCCGACCGTATAGGTGACGGCCATGATTTCGTCGGGCCGAGCGGGGCTGTGAAATTTCGCAGTCGATATTCCACGGCAGCGTCGTCCGCTGTCGTTCTGGATGGCGAGCCGCACATGGTCGAGTAATAAAACGCCCGGCACGATCGGCTGTCCGGGAAAGTGTCCGGCGAATACCGGATGCGTTGCCGGAAATGAAATATCGGTTCGCGTCATATCATGTTCTTCCAGCTCTTTCCGCTCTTCCCTCGTGTCACAAAAAATGCATCATGCTTTTTTCGAGCGATGATTTCTGACCAGGTCGTGCAATGCAGCTACCGGTATTTTACCGTTGCCATCGCGCGGCAGCGCATCGACAAAAACAATTGGGCGCGGCAGAAATAATGGATCGATATGTTGGCGCAGCGCCGCAATAATTTCCGCTTGCGTTGATTTTGGCGCCACTACGATTGCGGCCAGCCGCATGATGGGCACCGAAGCGTGATCGTCCGGTACGCAAAAAGCGCCTTCGATGACGCCCGGAACGTTCGTCAAAATGTGATTGAGAAAAGCGAGCGAGCTGCGCTTGCCACCGACGTTAATGATATTGGCGTGCCGATCGATCAGCTTGAAGCGCGTCGCGCTGCGCAGCTCGATAATATCGTTGAGCACCTGCGATTGTTCCAGAAATTCGCTCGAAGCGATGGTTGCGCCCGCGTCTTCACGCAGTGTTATACCCGGCAAGGTTTCCCACTCGATATTTAATGTCGGACGCCGCATCGCGAGCTGGCCGGTTTCGGTCGAGCCATAAATTTCCAGCAGCGGCGCGTTTAATTTAGTTTCTGCCGCGGTTGCGAGTTCCGCAGAAAGCGGAGCGGTTGCCGATAAAATCGCATTGATCGGCGGCAGCTCGATTTCGGCATCCAATAAATTGCGCAGGTGAAACGGACTGATGACGAGCAGTCTTGGTGCCGACGCCGCTCGCAGCGCGGCGGCGATTTCGGCAGGGAAAAACGGAATATCCGCCGATAATTGGCCATCGGCAAAAATGGGCAGCAGCACCGTGGATTCCAGGCCATACATGTGTCGAAGCGGAACGGTTCCGACCACGCTGCACGGCCCGCCCGTTATCTGCCAAATATGTTGGCTGCCAGCCATGATGTTTCGATATGTTTTGCCAAAGCTTTTGAAATGCGGTGTCGGTTTGCCGGTCGAGCCTGACGTGAATACGCAAACGATTTTTTGATCGGCGCGAATCTGCGGCATCCGCGGCACATCGGCACTTCGACCGTCGGCCGCGAATTGATCGGCGCGAACGTAGGGCATGTCGCTCACCGGTGCACATGCCTGATCGCCGATGCATACAAGATCAGGCATCGTCGCCAGCAAATCGGTGGTGTGATTCGCCGCCGAAGAATTCGGCAGTACCGTTACGATATTGCGGGTAATGGCAGCGAACAGCGCCACCGAAAACCAATAGCGGTTCGTGCAAAGATTTAATACGTGATCCGTCGCCGGTAGCGTTTGCGCCAGCGCGAGAACTGCGCGCAGAAATTCGCTGCGATGAATGGATTGCGTGGGTGCATCGATGAATAAACTGTCGCCGTTGTGCATTGGCAGCAACGGCAATAGCTCAACCTCCGCTGCGGCGGGCGGTGCATGGTGATGATCGTGAGCGTGGTGGTTTTCGATCGGCACGGTCAGCCTCGCGGGTAATTGCGATAGGCTTGAATCGTTTGCGAAATGCTGAAATGTTTGCGGCCGGGCAATGCGCGCACGCGAATGAAATATTCGATGGCGAACATCGCACCGATGGAGATCGGAGTCAGCACCGAAGCGAACAGCGACCAGATCTCGATCGAGGCGAGAAAAAATAATGCGACGGAAATGATCGTGCTCGCGAAAAAGTAAATCGTCCACGCTGCCGTCACTTTCCACGTATATTTTAAATACGCGGCATCGAGTACGGTTTTATCCAGCAGTCGCGCAATGCGCGAGCACAATGCGCTTTCGTGAGTTTTTAGCGTACTGCCAAACAGCACGCCGAGAAATGCCATCGTTCCCGCATGCTGCACAAAATAGAACCATGCGATATGGTCGCGCAGGAATTCCGAAAAAAAATACAGGGCAGTAATCAATGCGCAGCAGGTGCCGAGCGCAAGGAATTTGGTATTCGATTTCCAGGCCGCGATAATTCCACCGAGGGCAACTGGCGCGATACCGATAAGAACTAACGCCAGCGAAGGCTTGTTCGATACCGAAACCAGATAACTGAGCCAGAGATAGAGCGCGCCGAGCGAAGCCAGCAGGGCGAAGCGTATTTTTTGCCGGCTAAGAATCACGTGGATCGATACTCACTGAGGTGCGAATGCGTGGTAAATGGGCGGTGGTCAAAAGTCGATTTGCGATGACCGCAATTCTGCAATTTCACGCAAATGGGTGACAGACTCTGGCGATTTGGCGTTTGTCCTTGCATTCGGCATCGAATTATTATTTCAATGGCCGGCCGATAAAACGGTTGGCCCTTTTTATGCTGTTAACAGGTCGAGTAGCGCTGTTAAACAGATCGAGAGTAATGCCGGTTAAACGGATCGCGAGACTTGGCACCAAAATTTCGATGCAGATCGTAACGAAACGGCCGCTCGATGTCACTACAATGTCCCCCACCGCGGCTCGCTGCGGACCTATTCCATTCATCTATTCATCGCACTAAGGAGCGTTCTTGGAATATCTTCGGTCAGGCGAGAATGGAGGTGGGCGTGAGGGTGCGGCGCGACTGGTAACGTTATTCACAAGCCATTTATGGTTCAAGGCGCTCGGCACTGCCGGCTTCACCGCAGTCTTTTTCGTCGCGTATTTTTATTTGCTGAAAAACCCGGCTCGAGCTGTGGTGACGATCCCGATTACATGGGTCGATCACCTGATTGGTTTTGAAGCGGTCGCGCTGCCTTTTTATCTGTCGTTGTGGCTGTATGTGTCGCTGCCGCCTTTTTTCATGCGCACGCGTCTCGCGATCATCGAATACGGCATGCGTATTGGATTGCTTTGTATCGTCGGCCTCGCGGTTTTTTATTTCTTTCCCAACCAGACGCCGCCCGCCAATATCGATTGGGCGCAAGTGCCGGGTATGGCATTTCTGAAAGGGGTCGATGCGGCGGGTAATGCGTGTCCTTCGCTGCATGTCGCCACCGCGATATTTTCCTGCTGCTGGTTACATTGGCGCTTTGGCGCGCTGGGTTTGAGCACGAGCTTGAAAGCGGCGAATATTTTCTGGTGCATTGCAATTGTCTATTCGACGATAGCGACCAAGCAGCACGTAGCCATTGATGTAGCGGGTGGAATGTTGCTCAGCTTCATCGCAGCGTGGTGTTTGGGCCTAAAAAAACATGCGCGGCAATGCTGAGGAATCGCGCGATCATACCGGCGCGCAGTGGGCAACCGCTGACATCGAATAACACTATGCGATATTATCGCGCCGGACGCCGTGAACTCGGG
>CBFHCK010000056.1:0-10606 GCA_965653955.1 uncultured Spongiibacteraceae bacterium | reverse complement strand
ATATGGGCGAGCCTGACCATGTCGATGCTGCGGGGAGATGGCGACGAGCCTCGACTCTTTTTTGCGGTGTTCGAGGATATCTCCGAGCGCAAACGCATCGAGGCTCAGATTCACGGTCAATCGAGCGTGTTACGCGCCCTGACGCTCGGCACGCCACTGCCGGAACTACTTGAGCAGATTGCGCTGCTCGCCGACGAACTGTGGCCGGATTCGCGCTGCGCCATCTTTACTGCCGATAACGACAAGAACGCGTTATTTTTTGCCGCCGGACCGCACCTGCCGCAATGGACCCCCGACCCCGCCCAGCCAATACCGATTGCGGACGGCATGGCAAGCACGCCGACCGCTGCCGCACGCCGCGAAATGGTGATTTCCAGCGATACCGCACTCGATCCGCGTTGGGCGACGCATCCGGGAGTTTCCACGGAAACATGGCAACGTGCCGCGTGGGCCATGCCGTGCAGTAGTAATGACGGCCAATTGCTCGGCGTTGCGACGCTCTATTTCGATCATCCGTGCGAGCCCAACGCGCAGGATCGCGAGCTGCTCGAAACGATTGCATGGCTTACGGCCATCGTGGTCCAGCGGCACCGCGACGCACGCGATTTATTCACCAGCGAGCAACGTTTGCGATCGCTGTTCGAGCAGAACGCGATTGGCGTGGTATTGACCACCGCCGACGGCTCCTCCATGCAGGTGAATCAGAAATATCTCGACATCGTTGGCTATTCCCACGAGGAGCTGGTCAGCAGCCAATTCAAAATTTTTGTTCCGCCGGAAGACCTCGAACAGGTCGATGCCGATATTCAACGCTTGGTCAATCGCGAGGCAGATCACTATCAGGTCGAACGCCGCTACATCCGTAAAGGCGGTCAGGAAATCTGGTGTAACGTCACGACCACCGTGGTGTGCAACGAAGCCGGCGATATCACGCTGTTCATCGGTCTGGCCGAGGACATTACCGAACGTAAACTCGCCGAAGCGGAAGTCGAGCGGCTCGCTCTGTTCGACGTGCTGACCGGTTTGCCGAATCGCCGGTTATTTGGCGATCGCCTACAGACCGCGCTAGCCACGGCGCGCCGCAGCGGTCAGATCGGTGCGCTGATCTATATCGATCTCGATAACTTCAAACAATTGAACGACGCCCGCGGTCACTCCGCCGGCGACGAGTTGCTCCAGCAAATTGCCACACGCTTACGCCAGCAATTACGCGAAGAGGATTCGGTGGCGCGCCTGGGTGGCGACGAGTTCGTCGTGCTGTTACAAAACATAGACAGCAATGCCGATGAAGCCTCCCGTGCCGTGTCGGTTCTCGCGCAGAAATTGCGCAGCGCGCTGGCAGTACCGTACATATTGCAGAGCGGTTTCGAACACATCGCCACCGCCAGTATCGGTATCACGCTGTTCCCGAAAGGCGACGAAAGCGCGGACGATCTGATGAAGCAGGCCGACTTTGCGATGTACCGCGTCAAAGCCGAGCAACGCAACGCGTTCCGGTTTTACGCACCGGAAATGCGCGATGCCGCCGATCGCCGTATCGCCCTCGAACACGATTTTCGCCATGCACTGCAACACGATGGCTTCGAACTCTATTTGCAGCCGCAATACGATGCGCAGCAAGTCATTATCGGCAGTGAAGCCCTGCTGCGCTGGCAGCGCAGTGAAAATCAATTCGTATCGCCGATGGAATTTATTCCTCTCGCCGAACAGACCGGCTTGATCGTCCCACTCGGTGAATGGGTGTTGGCGGAGGTAGCCAAAATTATTCACCGCAGTGAATTACAGGGCTACGAATTATCGATTTCCGTCAACGTCAGCCCACGCCAATTTCAGGAAGCGGATTTCGTCGATCGTGTCCGCGATATTTTGTGGGAGCACGGCGCCGATGCGGGTCGCCTGATTATCGAAATTACCGAAGGCAGCGTGATGGCCGATTTCGAAGATGCGCGCACGAAGATGATCGCGTTGAAGAAGCTCGGCATTCGTTTATCGATCGACGATTTCGGTACCGGGCATTCGTCGCTGGCGTATTTGAAACGATTGCCGCTGCACGAACTTAAAATCGATCGCGAATTCGTCAACGATTTACCGCATGACGCCAACGATGTCGCACTGGTCGAAGCGATTCTCGCCGTAACGCGCCACCTGCAATTGGAAGTCGTGGCCGAAGGGGTGGAGACAGCCGGCCAATTCGAATTTCTGGCCGAACGCCAATGCCATCGCTTCCAGGGATTTTTCCTCGCGCAGCCGCAACCGGTGAACGATTACCTCGCCCTGCTGGCGGAGACATTTCCACCGCCTCCGGAAAATCCCGACGATTCCGAAGATTTCCTGAGTGTGATCGAGTAAGTGTTGGACGCCATTTAACGCTTGAACACGATCGCGAACACATCGTCATAGTGCGCAGCGAAATTCACGCGCAAATTCGCACGGATGTAATCGGGCAGCTCCTCGTAATCGCGCCGGTTCGGCTCGGGCAAAATCAACTCGCGAATACCGGCGCGTTTCGCCGCAATCACTTTTTCGCGGATGCCGCCCACTGCGAGTACTTCGCCGGTTAACGTCAATTCACCGGTCATCGCCAGCGCGCGCTGCGGCCGCTGACCGCGTGCGAGCGATAACAATGCCGTCGCCATCGTGACGCCTGCGCTCGGGCCGTCCTTCGGCGTCGCACCTTCCGGCACATGCAAATGCACCATCGATTCATCGAAGAATTTTTCGGTAACGCCATATCGAGAAAGATTCGACATCGCAAAGCTGTACGCGATCTCGGCCGATTCTTTCATCACCTCGCCTAATTTTCCGGTCAACTTGAAACCGCGATTCAACGTATGCACGCGCGTGCATTCGACCGGCAATGTCGCGCCGCCCATCGATGTCCACGCCAGACCGGTGACGACACCGACGCCACGCTTCGGATTTTCCTGGCGGAAAAACGGCATGCCGAGCAATTCGGCGACTTCGGTTTTGCCGATGCGCAAATTCAGTTTTGAATCGTCGAGTAAACGCACCGCCGCTTTCCGCACGATACGCCCGAGTTGTTTTTCGAGATTACGCACCCCGGCTTCGCGCGCGTAACCTTCGATCACCGCACGCAAGGCGGTGTCGGCAATTTTCAATCGTGTTTTCGCGATACCGGAACGCTGCAGCAAGCGCGGCCACAAATGATGTTTGGCAATCGCGAGCTTTTCTTCGGTGATGTAACCGGCCAGACGAATGACTTCCATCCGATCGAGCAGCGGCCCCGGAATCGTATCGAGCTGATTCGCCGTGCAGACGAATAATGTCTTCGATAAGTCGAGTCGCAGATCGAGATAGTGATCGAGAAAATCGACGTTCTGTTCGGGATCGAGCACTTCAAGCAGCGCCGACGCCGGATCGCCCTGATACGACGCGCCGATTTTGTCGATCTCATCGAGCATGATGACCGGATTCGCGACTTCGACTTCTTTCAATGCCTGCACCAGTTTGCCCGGCATCGCGCCGATATACGTGCGGCGATGGCCTTTTATTTCCGCCTCATCGCGCATACCGCCCAAACTGAAACGATAGAATTTTCGCCCTAACGCATCCGCTATGCTGCGGCCGATCGATGTTTTACCCACGCCCGGCGGGCCGACCAGCAGAATGATCGAGCCCGACACTTCGCCTTTGAATTTTGCCACCGCGAGAAATTCGATAATGCGTTGTTTGACGTCATCGAGGCCGTCGTGATGTTGATCGAGCACTTTGCGTGCGTGCGTCAGTTCGAGCTTGTCTTCCGAATACACGCCCCAGGGCATGCTTGTCGCCCAATCGAGATAATTGCGCGTGACCGCATATTCGGGCGAGCCAGTTTCCAACACCGATAATTTCTTCAGTTCTTCGTCTATTTTTTTCTGCGCGGCCGGTGGCACTGTTTTGCCTTCGAGCCGCTGGCTGAATTCCTCCGCATCGGCGGTGCGATCGTCTTTCGATAAACCCAATTCCTGCTGAATGACTTTCAATTGTTCGCGCAGAAAGAATTCGCGCTGACGCTCCTGAATATTTTCATTTACCTGCGCGCTGATCTGGCTCTGCATCTGCGCGAGTTCTTTTTCCTTGCGCAGTAACAGCAATACTTTTTCCATGCGCCGCAACAACGGCTGCGTTTCGAGGACATCCTGCAAATCAGTGGCTTTTGCCGTGGTAATCGCGGCCGCGAAATCGGTGAGCAGCGCCGGCTCATTCGGACTGAAATGCATGAGGTACTGTTTGAGTTCCTCGCTGTACAGCGGATTCAGCGGCAGCAATTCCTTGATCGTATTGATCAACGCCATCGCATACGCGCGCACTTCATCGCTGTCGCTATCGCCGGCATTGTCCGGATAATCGACCTCGACCATATAAGGCGGCTCTTTGGTGATCCAGCGCCGAATGCGAAAGCGCTTTAAACCCTGCACCAGAATCTGGGCGTGTTCGCCATCGTGCTGCGCGCGATGCAGGCGCACCGCGCAGCCGATACTCGGCACTTTGTCCGGATCGATATGCGTCGGCTCCTGCTCGCCGCAGTACAGCAGTCCGAGCACCGGCCGCTCGGTTTTGGAAGCGCGTTCGAGGGTGGTTCCCCACGCTTTCAGATTCAGCACGATCGGCTGGATCTGTGCCGGAAAAAACGGACGCCCCGGCACCGGAATCAGCTGCAACGTCGATGGCAGCACCGCATCGGGCAACACCAGGCTCGTGCTGGCGGCCTCGCGCGCTTCGTCTATCGATGCATCGGATGACAGGACTTCGAAATCGTCGGAATTTTGTTCGGTCATGGATGAGGTAATCCGCTGGAAAGGGCTAGCTGGCTAAAAATACGACCTGACTGGCTATAAATAAGCGCTGACTGCCTATCTGGGGATCATGGCGGCAAATTTCAAATCAACAGACGAGCTCGGCGTACACCGCATTACCGGCCCGGTTGTATTCGAACTTGCGACAGAACTCGCGCACTAGGGCGATTCCGCGTCCGGCGAGGGCTTGCGTATCGGCGAGCGAATAGCCCGGCAACCGACGGGTATCGAAGCCGGGACCGGTATCACGCAGATAAACGCGAACGATGCCGTGGCTGCCTTCGCGTCGATACGAGAGCTGTAACTGAATCTGGCCGCGCTGTAACGATTGCAAACGCTGCCGGCGCAATTCGATGAAACGCTCGAAGCCATCGGCGTCGCGTTTTCGCTCCGACGACAAACTCAGCAAGCCGTGTTCGAGTGCGTTCACGAATAGTTCGGTAATTACGAGAAAGAAGGTGCCGGAATGTGCACGCGATAAACCCATGGCATGCGCCCACTCCATCACCATCGGCACCAGATCGACGCTTTTTAATTGTTCCGCCGATAACAACGTATCGAGCTGCCAATCGCTCTGCACATCTTCGCCGCCCGCAGCCTGGTCTCCGGCGTGTTCCGCAATGCCGATCTGTTGCCCGGTTTGAGCCGGCACTGCCGCGAGCGGACACTCAACCAATGCGCATGAAATATCGTCATGCGGTGCAGCTCCCTGCATTCGCTGCATGAATGCCAATTGCAATGCGTGCAAGCGCTGCGCCGGCGGTGCAGCCGATAACGCGGCAATCGTGCGTTCAATACCGAACGGATCGTGCAGGCCGGCTTCAATCAAGCCGTCCGAAAACATCACAAGTTGCAGCTCTTGTTGATAATGAAAATATTCGATATTGGCTTTGAACTCGTCGGCCGCCAAAATGCCGAGCGGTAGATGCCGCGATTTAAAACGCCGCTGCTCATGGCCGTGGTTATCGAATAACAACAGCGGTGGAATGCCGCCATTCCATATCTCGATGACCTGGTCCTGCGAGTTGATTGCCACCAGCGCCAGCGCGACAAAACGATCGATAGGACAATACGTGCGGACCTGCCGATTCATTTCCGCAACAATCGATGCGACGTTGAAACCCTTAGCCGTCATCGCATAAAACACATTCGCTACCGGCAACAACGTCACAGCGGCAGCCAGACCATGCCCGGTGGCATCGGCAAGCATGATGTAACGCAGCCCGTTTTCGGCCTGCGCGTGCAACAGCAAATCGCCGCTGACACCGGCGGCGGCCACGCACCAGCTCTCGGGCTGATCGGGCCCATCATCGCGACGCACGAGGCGCTCCATGATGTGCCTGGTCAATTGCATCTCGTGTTCGGCCTGCTGATAAAACTTCTGCAACTCGCGTTGTGAGCGCTCGATTTCTCGCTGCATTGCCGCAATTCGTTGCAGCGCATTCATCTTCGCCTGCAGCACCGGGAATTTAATTGGCTTCGCCAGGTAATCGTCGCAGCCGCCGTTCAGCGCATTTAAAAATTCCGCTTCGTCACTGTGTGCGCTGAGCATGATGATCGGCACCCAATGCGCATTCGGCAATTGTCGAATCGCCTGCGTGGTTTCGATACCGTTCATGCCCGGCATCACCATGTCCATCAATACGATATCGGGAGAGCTTTCGATAAAGCGCTTGATCGCCTGCTCGCCGTCGGCGGCTGGAATCGGATCGTGATCGAGAAAGCGCAAGTGCTCGCATAACACTTCGCGCGTGAGATAGGTGTCGTCGACAACGAGAATTTTTAACTGGCGATGCGGAGTTTCCATGCGCGCAATCCTGTACCTCTGCGGAGGAAGCGATCCAATAGTACAGGATAGATGTCGCGAAAATCCTGTCGCACGGAATCAGTCGATCACGCCGGTCCGCCACTCGATAGCACCCGCGATTTAAACGCATTTAGCGCGCGCTCGCGGGCAAATTTCAAATCGACAATCGGGGCTGGATAACCCGCCTGCAACAATTGCGGATGACCAGGTTGTAGCAATATTTTCGAATCGAGCGTTTTCAGTTGCGGCAAAAATTGTTTGCAGAATTGCGCATCAGGATCGAAACGTTCCATCTGCCGCACCGGATTTAGCAAGCGAAAATACGGCACGGCATCGGTGCCGGTCGATGCGCTCCACTGCCAGCCGCCATTGTTGGCGGCGAGATCGCCATCGATTAAATGCTGCATAAAAAAACGCTCGCCGCGCCGCCAATCGAGCAATAGATATTTGCAAAGAAACATTGCCGTGATCATACGCAAACGATTATGCATCCAGCCGGTCTGCACCAGTTGGCGCATCGCCGCATCGACCAGCGGGAAACCGGTATTACCTTCGCACCACGCCTGAAAATCGCGATCGTCATCGCGCCACGCAATGAATTCGGTATCGGGCCGCATCGCGCGTTGCATACTGACACGCGGAAATTGCGCCAGCAGATGCGTATAAAATTCGCGCCACAACAATTCATTCAGCCATGTACTCGCGCCCTCGTTGCCGCCCTGCCATTGACCGCTGTTATGCGCGAGCGCAACCTCCGCGCAACCCCGTACCGAAATCGCACCGAGCGCGAGATACGGCGAGAGTTGACTCGTTGCATCGATAGCCGGCAGGTCGCGCATCTGTTGGTAAGCGTCCAGATCGTGCTCTGCAAATTTCTTCAAGCGCAGCTGCGCTGCATCCTCGCCGGCCGGCCACTGTTCGGCGGCAATTGCGGATCGCCGATAAGGATAATTCGGTAACGGCGGTGCATCGTGCCAACGCTTGGCTACGCGCGTGACGTTTACACAGCCGATAACACCTTCACCGATCAGATCGATCAACGTGCGCTTGAACGGCGTGAATACTTTGAACGGCTGGCCTTGCTGTGTGCGCACCGAACCGGGCGGCAATAATGTGGCATCGTGATACGCATGCCATTCGATATGTCGGTCAGCAAGTTTTTTGCGAATGCGTTCATCGCGACGCAACTCGTTTACCGCATATTCGCGATTAGCAAATACAGCGGCGCACTGCAGCTCATCGAGAAAGCCGATTAAATCCGCATCGATATCGTCAAAACGCGGAACCACCCGCACATGCAGCGGCACATTTAACGTCGCGAGCGATTGCCGTAGTTGTTCGAGCGTGCGCCAGATGAATTCACCGCGCACGGCCGCCATGTCATGTTCGGCCCACTGCTCGGGCGTCGCATAATAAACAGCCGCCACGCGTTCATGATTTTGCAGCGCATTGAATAAAGCGCTGTTATCGTCGACGCGCAAATCGTTGCGCAACCACATCAGTGCAGACATCGAAAACCTCAGATCTGATCGTGTTGCGCATCGAGATAAAGATGCATGAACACCTGTTGCTCGATATACGCATCCGGATGCGCGCGAAAATACTGCTGTAATAATTCGAGCGGTCTATGCAGCGGTATTTCGCCGTTGCGATATTGTTCGATCAATTGGGTGAGCTCGGCTTTTTCGCCGGGACTCAATACTCGTTTCAGATAACCGCGAATATGTTGCAGCACATTGGCGTGGCCACCGCGTGTCGCAGGTTTTTGTAGCGCCGCGATGATCATGTCAACGGCCTGTTGTGCCACCACGGGCAATTGGTCCGCTGTCACCGTCGCAAGCAGTTTGCCGATTTGTCGATAACTATCGATATCGCGGCTCATCACCAGATATTTATGGTGCGCGTAAAACGTTTGCAGTGAATGTACGGTAATACCGCTGCGCTGCAATTGCTGCCAGCGGGACAGGATGATCTCGCGCGCAGCAATATCGCGCGCAATCGCATCGTCGCCGATAGCGTGTTCGCTATCGGGCTCACCGGCAATATCGGATTGATCGGGCGACATGGAACCTCCGTTTAACGACGTTATACGTGGGATAACCCAACCGGATCAATGTCGGCTCAATAAATCGCCGATGCTCCTGTATACTTCGCGCCATTATTCATTTCGAACACAGCGTCCCTTTCCCGCCCCGCGACCTGAACCTGCGAAAACCCGATGAGCGACAAACAACAACTATTACAAGGTTGCAAAGCACTCATCTACAAATGGGCTTCGGTACATTTCAAAAGCTACCTGGATAAACTCGACGACCAGCTTTTCCGCATGGCCGATAAAGCCGGCAGCAATCTGGAGCAGAACCGCTTTCTACTCGCACGCAAACAACTGCTCGAACAGCGGCGCACGCTGGAAAAATATCTGCTCGATCATATGCGCATTGCGTTCGACAATTTTCTGCAAAGCAACGACACCTCCTCGGATAACGCACACGCCGATGCCGAATTAACGCTCGTCGATAACGATCAGCTCGAACAATCGATCGCAGTGGCCGGCATGACGCGCAAAGCGAACGCCGATTATTCGGAAGCGTTGTATGCACTGAACCAGCGCCTGTCTGCGCTCGTCGGTGGCGCCAAAATCAGCGACCTCGGCAATCCCGTCGCGCCAGCGGTTTTCACCGAAGCGATACGTCACGCATTGCAGCCGCTGACGATGGAAACGTCGTCGAAGCTGGTCATTTATAAAATGTTCGACGCCACGGTGATGGGCAAACTCGACAAGCTCTACCACCTGCTCAATCACCATTTAAAAAACGCCGGCATTTTGCCGCATCTGCGTTACCGCATTAGCAAACACGACGATGCCGCGCAGCCCGAGGAATTCGCCGAGCAGAATACGCCGCAGACATTCACGCGCCAGGGCGATTTGATGGCGTTGATACAGCAATTGCAGGGCGCAATCGCGAGCGCGCGTATGCCGACTGCCAATGCGCTGCCGGCGCCGCAGATCGTGCGCAGCTTACAACCCCTGCAAAAACACAGCGCCGATGTATTGGCGACGGCAACAACGCAACACGCAATACTCGCCACCGCTTACGCGGACATACCGAAGCAAATCCAGAAAGAAACCGATCGCGCCATCGATGCCGATGTCATCGAACTGGTCGGCCTGTTGTTTGACTACATGCTGAACGACGAACAGCTGCCGGATTCGGTGAAAGCGCTGCTCAGCTATTTGCATACGCCGTTCCTGAAAATCGCGCTGCTCGATAAGGCGTTTTTCAGTTCGCCGCAACATCCGGCACGACAATTACTGAATGCGCTGGTGGCGGCCGGCGAGCGCTGGATCGAGCCCGAAGGCAAACATCGCAATGAGGTTTTTCAGCAGATAAAAACGGTCGTGCAGCGCATCCTCGACGATTTCGATAGCGATTTGCGGCTGTTTTCGCAGCTCGCTTTCGATTTCAATCATTTTCTGCGTCAGCACGCGCGGCGTGTGCGGCTCGCCGAACAGCGCGCATTACAGGCCGCGCGCGGTGAGGACACGCTGAAAGAAATCCGTTTGCGCGTCGAAAAATATCTCGAACAGAAATGCGCGGGTGTCGAATTGCCGCGCCATATCCGCACGCTGCTCTACGAGCCGTGGGCGAATGTGCTCGCATTCAATCTGCTGCGCTACGGTGCGAATTCACCGCAGTGGCAGCAGGCCGCGCAGGTGGTCGACGACTTGTTTATTTATCTGCGACCGCAGCATCTCGATCAGCACAGCAAATGGAATTTGCGCGACCGATTGAATGAAGCGCTCAATCAGGGTTTTCAAACGGTGGGTTACGAGGCCGACGCCGGCCAGCAGTTGCTCGATGCATTGCATCAGGCGCATCAAAATCAGGTTTTACCGCCGACCCCTATCGTTCCTCCTGCTATAGAAACACCCCCGCTCGCTGTGGTCGACGAAATCCAGCGCGATCCTCTTATTGCCAAACTGAGCGCGCTCGAATTT
>CBFHCK010000055.1:0-10609 GCA_965653955.1 uncultured Spongiibacteraceae bacterium | reverse complement strand
GTGGCCCTGATCGCGAAAGCGAGCGACTTTAGCGGCCACCTGCTGAATGCGCTCTACCGAGCCCACCGATGTGCCACCGAATTTCTGAACGATTAAAGCCATTCTTTTCTCAATGTCCGCGCAAAAGTGTATCGATGTCCGTGCAAAAAAGACCGGGAATTAAACAACAATTCCCCTCGAATTAAAACCTTACAAAAAATCAGGAACCCGCGACGTATTGTTCCGCCAGTGCCAATGCCTGCGGCACAGCTGCTGGGTTAGTGCCTCCGCCCTGGGCCATATCGGGACGACCGCCGCCCTTCCCACCGACTGCCGCAGCTGCGCGTGAAAGCAATTCACCAGCTTTAAACCGCGCCGTCAGATCCTGCGTCACGCCCGCAGCGAGCATGACTTTTTCGCCATCGACAGCGGCGAGTAGAACGACGGCGGAACCGAGTTTGTTTTTTACCTGATCGAGCGTATCGCGCAGCGTTTTCGCGTCCGCGCCCGGCAATAACGCCGCCAGCACTTTCACGCCGTTAATTTCTTTCGCCTGCGAGACCAAATCGCCGCCCGCCGCGCTCGCCAACTTGCCTTTCAGCGTAGCGACTTCTTTTTCGAGAGATTTAACGCCGTCGAGAATGTGCGCGACGCGCTGCGGTGCCTCATCCGGCGACGATTTGAGGGCGCCGGCAATATCGCCGAGCAACGCTTCGTGACGATGCACTAACGCCAGCGCGCCCAGACCTGTCGTCGCTTCGATGCGACGCACGCCCGCAGCGACACCACTTTCTGCGGTGATCTTAAATAATCCGATATCGCCGGTGCTGGTGACATGCGTTCCACCGCAGAGCTCGCGCGACGAACCAATATCGAGCACGCGCACCGCATCGCCGTATTTCTCACCGAACAACATCATCGCACCAGTTTTCTGTGCGTCGTCGATCGACATCACGCGCGCCTGAGTCGGTGCGTTAGAAAGAATTTCGCGATTGACGATAAATTCGATATTGCGGATTTCCTCGCGCGTGACCGGCGCGTTATGCGCGAAATCGAAACGCGTTTTATCGGCATCGACGAGAGAACCCTTCTGCTGCACATGCTCGCCTAACACTTCGCGCAATGCTTTATGCAGCAAGTGGGTCGCCGAATGATTGCGTACCGTTGCCGCGCGGCGCGCACCGTTAACGCGCGCCGTGATGCGGTCGCCGACACGCAGCGAACCCGCGCGCATCGTGCCGTGGTGACCGAATACATCCGCCTGAATTTTTTGCGTGTCCTCAACCGCGAACAACGTCGTGCACACATTGCCGGCGATCAATTCGCCGCTGTCGCCGACCTGACCGCCCGATTCCGCATAGAACGGCGTGTTATCAAGCACAACCACACCCTGCTCGCCATCGCGTAATTCCTGCACTGGCGCGCCGTCGCGATACAACGCGGTAATCGTCGCATCGGCGATTTCCAGCTTTTCGTAACCGTGGAATGTCGTCGGCGCGCCGCTGTACTCAAGCGCAGCCGCCATTTTGAATTTGCCGGCCGCGCGCGCTTGCTCGCGCTGACGGGCCATCGCGGTATCGAAGGCATCGACATCGACCTTAACATCGCGCTCGCGACAAACGTCGGCGGTCAGATCGAGCGGAAAGCCGTAGGTGTCGTGCAATTTGAAGGCGATATCACCATCGAGCATGTCGGCTTTTTTATTCGCCAGATCGGCGAGCGCCGCGTCGAGAATATTCATTCCATTCTCGATCGTTTCGAAGAAGCGTTCTTCCTCCTGACGCAGCACATCCTGAATGCGTTGCAGCGCCTCATTCAACTGCGGATACGCACTGCCCATTTCCGCCGCGAGATCGGGCACGAGCTTGTAGAAAAATGCGTTGCGCGCGCCGAGTTTGTAACCGTGGCGAATCGCGCGGCGAACGATGCGACGTAATACATAACCGCGACCTTCATTGCCCGGAATCACGCCATCGGCGATCAGGAACGAGCACGCACGAATGTGGTCGGCGATGACTTTCAGCGATGGGCTGTTTAAATCGGTAGTGTTGGTTTCGCGCGCCGCCGCTTTGATTAATTTCTGGAATAGATCGATTTCATAGTTCGAATGCACGTGCTGCAACACGGCGGAAATGCGTTCCAGGCCCATGCCGGTATCGACGCTCGGCTTCGGCAGTTTGTGCATCGTGCCCTGTTCATCGCGATTGAACTGCATGAACACGTTGTTCCAGATTTCGATATAGCGATCGCCGTCTTCTTCCGGTGAACCGGGCGGGCCACCCCAGATATCGGCGCCGTGATCGTAAAAAATTTCGGTGCACGGGCCGCAGGGGCCGGTGTCGCCCATCATCCAGAAATTGTCCGAGGCGAAGCGCGCGCCTTTGTTGTCGCCGATGCGAATGATGCGCTCGGCCGGCACCCCGACTTCCTTATTCCAGATGTCGTATGCCTCGTCGTCCTCGGCGTAAACAGTGACCCATAATTTTTCGACCGGCAGAGCGAGCCAGGCTTGCGAGGTCAGAAATTCCCAGGCGAACAGAATCGCATCGCGCTTGAAGTAATCGCCGAAACTGAAATTGCCGAGCATTTCGAAAAAAGTGTGATGGCGCGCGGTGTAGCCGACGTTTTCCAGATCGTTATGTTTGCCGCCGGCGCGCACGCATTTCTGCGATGTTGTCGCACGCGTGTACGGGCGCTTATCGAAGCCGAGGAACACGTCCTTGAACTGGTTCATGCCGGCGTTGGTGAACAGCAACGTGGGATCGTCATGCGGTACCAGCGAAGAACTGGCGACACGGGTATGCCCTTTGCTCTCGAAAAAACTCAGGAAGGCTTCGCGGATATCGGCGGCGCTTTTCACGTTGGAGATTCACCTGCTGTGACGGCGCATGGCGCCGGCGAGACGAAAAATAACGGCAGCCGCACGGCTGCCCCAAAAATAAGGCGTGCAGTATAGCGAAGCGGTGGAAAATTCCGAACAACAACAATCATCTGGCGATCATCGCGATCGTTCGGCAAGGCGCTGCGAGTGCAGGAATGGAAACTTCGATAAGCAAAAACGGCAGGCCAAAGCCCGCCGTTCATTATGCGACTTGCGTTTATTTGCTCAGCTTTTCGTCAGCAGTGAGCTGTCGCGCCTCGCTTTCCAGCATGACCGGAATGCCATCGCGAATCGGATACGCGAGCCCGCTCGCGCGGCATACCAGCTCTTGTTTTACTTCGTCGTACTGCACCGGCGCTTTCGTGACCGGGCACACCAGTATTTCCAATAGCTTTTTATCCAGCATGTTCGTCATCTCAACCATCGTTAATTCGCAGAAGTTTTACTCGAAGAGCCTTGGTTCGGGGAAGAAACCGTCGCATGGCTTGGCATCGGCTCGACGACCAATTGCGGATCGATACGCACGTCGAACCAATTCATACGCCAGTCGAGGTGAGGACCGCTCGCTCTACCCGTGGCGCCAACTTCGCCGACTATATCGCCGGCCTTTACGGCCGCGCCGGTTTTAACGAGCAGACGGCTCAAATGCATGAACGTGGATGATACCCCGTAACCGTGATCCATGATCAGGGTGCCGCCGGAGAAGAACATGTCCGGATGCGCGAGCGTGACGATTGCATCAGCCGGCGCGCGCACGGCAGTGCCTGTCTGCGCGGCAACATCGACACCAAAATGCGGGCGCCCGGGCGTGCCGTTGTAAATACGCTGGCTGCCGTATACACCGCTGATCGGCCCGAGCAACGGCCATTGCATCGGCACCAGAAAATCGAGGCGATCGCTATTCACCGCACGCGCCGCATCGACCAATTTCTTTTCTTCGAGAATGCGCTGCAACTGTTCGGGTGGCGGTTCGACGGTTTGCTGCGGTACACCGGTAACGCTTTGAATGGCGTATTTGCGCTGCGCGACTTGCAGCGTGTGTGCTGTGCGCCGCCCGTCACTACTGATTTCGATTAACGTCGCCGTCGGTTTGGCATCGCGATCGAAACCGATAACGAAACGCCCGCTCGGTGTCACGCGCACCGGTTTATCATCGAGGAGCAGTTGAGTACCGGGCGCAACAATGCCGAACAATAGGCCGCCTTGCTCGGGCGATTTATCGAGTTCGAATGCAAATGTCGGCGCCGATGTCAGCGCCGCAATCAGCAAAATGTTTCGCAGAAAACGCATGAGATTAGCCATTCGTGAATTGATTTAATTACCATGCTAACGATTAGCTCAACGCAAAAACATCGAGTTCTTACCAATGGGTCGTTATCGTCCACCGCAGCGCGCCGGTTCTCGCTACATCACGCCGGAAGGCCTCGCGGTATTGCGCGCAGAATTGCATCAACTCTGGAAAATCGAACGCCCGCAGGTTACCGCCGTTGTGCATGAAGCCGCAAAAAACGGCGATCGCTCGGAAAATGGCGATTACATTTACGGCAAACGGCGTCTCGCTGAAATCGATCGCCGCGTGCGCTTTTTAACCAAGCGTCTCGATCAACTCGAAGTGGTTGAACAAATTCCCGCGGATCAACAGCGCATTTTCTTTGGCGCCTGGGTAACCGTCGAGGATGAGGAAGGCGAAATGCTGACTTATCGCATCGTCGGCCCCGACGAATTCGATCTGAGCAAAAACAAGTTGAGTATGGATTCACCGCTCGCCCGCGCCTTGCTGGGAAAACGCGTTGGCGACGATATCGTTTTTCAAAGTCCTGCGGGAGAACGTGAGCTGTATATCGAAGCGGTTTCCTACAGCGCGCCGCTTTAAATCTACAGCGCGCCCGCTTGACCTAAAGCCCTTCTGCCTGAAGTAGTGCGTGCGCTTTCAATAATCCAGCGCACGAAATCACATCGGTGATTTTTCCTTGCATTACCCACTGCACCGCTTCGGTGAACGGCAGACGCAGCACTTCAAGATCGGCTTCGGTGTGCTCAAGATGCTGTTCGCCGCCGATTAAATCGCGTGCGATGAAAACAACGCCCTCTTCGTCGGTCACCGATTTCGAAATATGCAGACGCATCAATTCGCGCCAGTCACGTGCGCTATAGCCGGTTTCTTCTTTTAATTCGCGTTGCGCTGCGAGCAGTGGATTTTCGTCGAGCACACCGCCGCCCATCGGAATTTCCCACAACGGTTGATTCAACGTGTAGCGAAATTGCCGCACCAACCACGTATAACCGTGCTGGTCGATGGGAATGATGCCGATCGCGCGCGTTTTGAAATGCACGACTCCGTATATACCTTCGCTGCCGGCCGGCGTGATCACTTGTTGATGCGTTACGCTGATCCACCGATTGTCGTACACCGACTGACTGCTGACGCGGCGCCACGGACCAATTTGAACGGCTTCTTTCGTTTCGGACATAATGAATCCGGAATTCGTTAACAATAAAGGCGATGCGCTTCGAACTTAACGCCGCACATCGGTGTCTGTCACCCCTAACTAAACATTTCTGCACCCTAACTAAATACGTTTCTGTCACCCTAACCAAATAAATTGAAGCCAACAACAAGGAGTACAGTTTATGAGCAAACCCTGGCGCGCCGGGTTAATGATATTAACGATGTTGGCGCTGCCGCTGCTCGCGATGAACTCCGCCCATGCGGATGAATTCGCCGATGCCCTGGCGCAGTTTCACGAGTCCGAAGCCACGCAACCGTTTTTCAACAACGCGTATGGCTATGCAATTTTCCCAAACGTCGGCAAAGGCGGCGTCGGTATCGGCGGCGCGTATGGCAAAGGTCGGGTTTATCGCGGTGGCAACCATGTCGGCGATGTATCGCTGATACAGCTCAGTTTCGGTTTTCAATTGGGCGGGCAGGTTTTCAGCGAGTTGATCTTCTTTGAAAACAAAGAAGCATTCGACTGGTTCACCGGCGGCTCGTTTTCGTTCGATGCGCAAGCATCCGCTGTGGCGATTGCCACCGGCGCCGGTATTCAAGCCGGTACCACCGGCGTGGGCGCGAACGCCACACAGCGATTTAACCGCGCGGTTTATCTCAATGGCGTCGCGGTGTTTTCCATGCAAAAAGGCGGTTTGATGTACGAAGCCAGCCTCAGCGGCCAGAAATTTTCTTACAGCCCTCGCTAAAATCTCGCCTTAATCTGCTCGCATAATCATTCGCGCCTCTTGGTAGAGGCGCCAATCCCTTGATCGGCACAGGGGAAATTCCCGCATCGGTGTGATTAAATACGCGCCTTTCCAACATACCCTTCGCACTCCAGCCCTACCGATTATCACGCGGGATACCCCATGAGCAGCCGCCTTTTTTCCATCAATTCGTCATCTCTTTCTCCCGTTAATTCTTCATTAAGTGCCTTCGTTCGCCGTCATATCGGCCCCGAGCCGACACAAATCGACGCGATGTTGAAAGCAATTGGCGCGACCTCGCTCGAACAATTGATCGAATCGACCGTACCCGCATCGATCCTGCGCAAAGACACGATGGACTTACCGGCAGCGTTATCGGAAGCCGATGCGCTCACGAAATTGCGCGCCATCGCCGCGCAAAACCAGGTATTCCGCTCGCACATCGGCATGGGCTATTACGACACGCACACGCCGCTCGTGATTCTGCGCAACGTTCTGGAAAACCCCGGCTGGTATACCGCATACACGCCGTATCAGCCGGAAATTTCACAGGGCCGCCTCGAAGGTTTATTGAATTATCAGCAGATGGTGATGGACCTGACCGGCATGGAATTGGCGAATGCCTCGCTGCTCGACGAAGGCACCGCCGCTGCCGAAGCGATGACGCTGGTGCAGCGCGTCAATAAAAAATCGAAAAGCGAAACATTTTTTATCGCCGACGATTGCCATCCGCAGACGATCGCTGTTGTGCAAACGCGCGCGCATCATCTCGGTTTCAACATCGTCACCGGAAATCCGCAAACCGATTTACTCGGCGGCGATTTCTTCGGCGCGCTGCTGCAATATCCGAACACTTACGGTGACGTGATCGATCTGCGCACGCTGATCGAAAAAGCACATCTGCAAAATACGCTGATCGTCACCGCATCCGATTTGCTCAGCCTCGTTATGCTGACGCCGCCGGGCGAAATGGGCGCGGATGTTGTCGTCGGTAACAGCCAGCGTTTCGGCGTACCGATGGGTTACGGCGGCCCGCATGCGGCTTTTTTTGCTACGCGCGATGAATACAAACGTTCAGCACCGGGCCGCATCATCGGTGTATCGGTGGATCGTCACGGCAATCAAGCGTTGCGCATGGCGATGCAAACACGCGAGCAACATATTCGCCGCGAAAAAGCCACGAGTAATATCTGCACCGCGCAAGCATTGCTGTCGATCTGCGCAGCGTTTTATGCGGTGTATCACGGCCCGAACGGATTACGTGAAATTGCGCAGCGTGTGCATCGGCTGACACAAATTCTCGCAGCGGGTTTCGAGCAACTCGGCGTTGCGCGAATTAACGCGAATTACTTCGATACGCTGACATTGCAAATCGGTGCGCAACAATCCGAAATCATCGCGCGCGCCGAAGCGGCGCAAATTAACTTACGCAAAGTGGGCAGCGATCGTATCGGCATCAGCCTCGATGAAACGACAACGGCGGATGATATTGCCGCGCTGTGGCAAATCGTTATCGCTCGCGATGCGCATTTATCGGTGAACGGTATCGATGCACAGCTCGACGAAAAATTCGGTTTCGCTGAAAACACGCAGCGCAGCAGCCCATTCCTGACGCATCCGGTGTTCAACAGCTATCACTCCGAAACCGAAATGTTGCGTTACATGAAGCGGCTCGAAAACAAAGACATCGCGCTGAACCAAACCATGATCGCGCTCGGCTCGTGCACGATGAAATTAAACGCAACCGCCGAGATGGTTCCAATCACGTGGCCGGAATTCAATCGGCTGCATCCGTTCGCGCCGCTCTCGCAAACGCAGGGTTATCAACAATTATTCCGCGACCTCGAAAAAATGCTGATCGAAACGACCGGCTACGATGCGGTATCGCTGCAACCGAACGCCGGCTCGCAGGGCGAATACGCCGGCCTGCTCGCGATCAAGCGTTATCACGAAAGCCGCAACGAAGGTCATCGCGATACCGTATTGATTCCGAGTTCCGCACATGGCACCAATCCGGCAACGGCTTCACTCGCGGGATTAAAAGTCGTCATCGTCGAATGCGATAGCAACGGCAATGTCGATATCGACGATCTGAAACTCAAAGCGGAAAAATATCAAAACGTATTGTGCGCATTAATGGCGACGTATCCATCGACGCACGGCGTATTCGAAGAAGGCATTATCGAAATCTGCGACATCGTGCATCGTCACGGCGGTCAGGTGTATGTCGACGGCGCGAATTTAAATGCATTGGTCGGCGTCGCCGCGCCGGGTAAATTCGGCGCCGATGTATCGCATATCAATCTGCATAAAACCTTCTGCATTCCACACGGCGGCGGCGGCCCGGGCATGGGCCCGATTGGTGTCGCAAAACATCTCGCGCCGTTCCTGCCGAGCAATCCGGTGCAACCCGTTAATGATTTGCCGGCGAATAACGATGTGGTTTCCGCCGCACCGTGGGGCAGCGCATCGATTCTGCCAATCTCGTGGATGTACGCCGCGATGATGGGGCCGGACGGTTTAACGCAAGCGACGCAAGTGGCAATTCTGAATGCGAATTATGTCGCCGAACGTTTGCGCGAACATTTCCCCGTGCTCTACACCGGCCGCAACGGTCGCGTCGCGCACGAATGCATTATCGATTTACGCCCATTAAAAGAAGCCACCGGCATCAGCGAAGAAGACATCGCGAAACGCCTGATGGATTTCGGCTTCCACGCACCGACCATGTCGTTCCCCGTTCCCGGCACATTGATGATCGAACCGACCGAAAGCGAATCGCTCGATGAATTGAATCGTTTCTGCAATGCATTGATTCATATTCGCGGCGAAATCGAGCGCGTAAAAAGCGGTGAATTCGATCCGCTCGATAATCCTTTGAAGAACGCACCGCATACCGCCGAGGAATTAACTGCCACAAATTGGGAACACCGCTACACGCGCGAAGAAGCTGCATATCCTGTGGTTGAATTGCGCGAGCGCAAATACTGGCCGCCGGTCGCGCGTATCGACAATGTGTATGGCGATCGGAATCTGTTTTGTGCGTGTCCTGGGGTTGATGCGTTTAGGGAGTGAGACGTTTTTGTGGATGTGAAATGAAAGTGGTTAACGCTCTTCGCGGCTGAGTTCCGGGTCAAGACCACGCTTCAAATAGTTACTCGACCTGATTCAGAACAAGTTGTGCAGCATCGTCCTGCTTGTCTGGCGGCCACTTATATTTACGCAAAATACGTTTTACCAGTAGACGCAATTTCGCACGCACACTGGCCAAAACGATGCGAATAACCCGGCTCCTGCAACCACTCCAGCGCTTCTTTTTCTAATTGCTCTTCGGTCATCACCACAAATCCGGTTTGTTCTTTTTTAGCCACTGCACAACACGCGCATTTAATTCGTTGGCGTGCTGCAAACATTCATTGGCCATCGATTCGCTGACCACATCGCCCGAGTAATCGATCACATTGCGCTGTTTGCGCAAACCATCCAGCGTCACCATCACAGCCCGCTCAATGTCGATGCTGTGCACCAGTGTTTGAATCATGGTTTGATGATGGCCGGGCTTGCTAGTCAATGTGCGATAGCCATTGGCTTGTAACGCTGCATTAGCCGATTGCATGATGGCTTTGTAGGCCATATCGAAACGGCCCTCGGCGCTGATATTGGGCAACCGCGCATCCGCCAAGCTGCGCGCCGCCGCATCGAGCAAACGCTGAACGGCTGTTCGATCGGGCGTTATCGGCTCCAGCGTCAGACCTTCAAGATTCTCCAAGGTCATCCTTGTCTCCCAACACTAACAATTTTGGTTTGCTCATCACATCGCGCACGAAGGCGCCATTTTCCTTGACGAATTTTTGCCACTCGGCGCGCGTATAAATTTTCGGATTGATTTCCCTACCCAACGTTTCTTGGACTGGATATAGCGCCGCGATTAAATCCGAGAAGCTGACGCTGCCGATCACCATCAAATCAATATCGCTGCCGCTGCTTGCCTGGCCACTGGCGATCGATCCAAACACGAAGGCCACCTCGACCTGCTCGGCGAGCGGCACCAGAGCATCGGCCAATACATCGACCAGACCGGAAGTCTTTCTCAAGATGCTCGCCAGCTCATCGAAAATCGGACATTCGCGATTGGCGCTATAGAACACCTGCCGTCCCACGCCCTCTTTTTTTAGTACGCCCACCTCCGCCAATTTAGCCAGTTCGCGCGTCAGCGTGCCCGGCACGGTGCCGGTTAGGCGGGCGATTTCCCGCAAGTGGTAGCGCTGCTCGGGGTGCAAGAGCAGCAGCCCGAACACGCGGCGCCGGTAATCCGAAAACAGTGTAGTTGCCAGTATCACTGGTAGCAGCCTCTATGTTGCCAATACGGCAACATTTGTAGCCAAAAAAGCAACATTAAGCAATCCCAGCCATGCCGGTAATAACGGAGGCACCTCGCAACGGCAAGCCTCGATGAGCCACACCGATCAGCTCGCGCCGCTCCAGATCAAACGGTAGCACCCACAGGCGCAGCGACTCATTGAACTCGAATACTGGCAGCGGGTCGTGGAA
>CBFHCK010000054.1:0-10665 GCA_965653955.1 uncultured Spongiibacteraceae bacterium | reverse complement strand
TCTGGTTGGGTGCTCGATCCGCTCGGGCTTACAACGCGCATCGTGGTCGCGTTAGATTTTTGTTTTTCCGACATGGCGGATCTCGCAGCAAAAACGCCAATGCGGCGTCAGCAATTTGAACTCCGCATCGAGTTGAGCGAAAACTATGCCATTATGTTTTTCAAGGTTTTTTGTTAATCGAAACAATAACCTAAGGTGCAATGGCGATGAGAGCGAAAGGCGCTGGCTTCGGTGAGTCAAAAAAATGCCGCTGTAAAAACAGGCGTTAAACCGACAGCCAAAATCTCCTCGTTGGGCCGCTTCCGAAGGCTTAGTTGAGCGGGGCCTCTGATCGCTCGGCGATTGCTTGCCACTGCCAGTGCTTTGCCATCGATACCTCAAACTCAAGCATTACGCGCGCTTGCGCGGCGCGGCTTCAGCCGGCATCATACGCGCCCGGCTGGTTTTGCCCGCTTTGCGGTATTTGATTTATTTCGATCTAGAGGAAATTCGACATGGGTAAAGGTGACAAGAGAAGTTTTCGCGGCAAGGTGTTCAAAGGTTCCTACGGCAACACCCGTCCTCGTAAAAAAGGCGCACGCGCGAAGAAGTGATTTTCCGCAGCCTGTGTTGCATCGGTTGCACAGGCTCGCATCTGTTCCAGCTCCCTCGATTCATATCCGCATAAGTTACCGATTGATCCGGCCGCATTTTCGTATCGACGTAACTGCGCCTTTATAAATTCGTCAGTCTCGCCTTTCTCGCTACAACATTTTCCACCTGGCAGCCTGTGTCAGTTTTCGTAGCACATTTTGGTCCTTCATGTATCGCGTCAAACCTCACGTATTCGTAATCTTGGAACTATCGGTGTCGTCAACGCTTTGCGCTATTCTGATCAGGCGATTTCACGGTAAGTGAATTCAGAAAATTCCAATAATGTGTCTACCGATGGATTCTAAGGAGAATAACCATGCGTATTACTCGGTTTGCATTGCCATTGTTGTTTTGCGCAGCGCAAGCTGCTTATGCCGGTGCAACGTTTAGCGGCGGTATCACCAGCGGGAATTTGTCGGTATGGCGCATTAACGAAAGCAGTGGCCAAGTATCGCTGTGCAGCTTTGAAAGCAAAGGCGCGCCCGCATCGTGTGCACCGTGGAGTAACAAAGAATCCACGCCGGGCGATTATCGTCTGATCGTCGGCAACGATTTGTTGTCGGTCTGGCGGATGAATCGTATGAACGGCACGGTGTCGCTTTGCGAATATAAAGACATCAACGAAGTGCCAGTTTGTACACCTTGGACTGCGCTGTAATATTTCTTGCGCGCCGCGGATTATTTCGCGGCGCTCTCGTAGCTCTTTCTTTCCAATTCCTCATTAGTTCCTCAACAGCGTTTTGCTATAGTTCCGGCTCGGATTTTGACCGGGGAAAGCATATGCAAAGCGTTTCGTATGAAAGTACTGTCAATGTGTCGCGCGTGCAGGCGTGGGAATATTTACGCGATTTGAGTAAAGCTCACTATTACGTGCCGGGCGTTGAAAAAACTCGTATCGATACGCAGCAAACCGAAGGTGTTGGGACCAGTCGCACTGTTTTTATGAAAAACATGAAACCGCTCGAAGAAACTGTTATCGAGTGGAACGATGGTCATGGCTTTGTATTAAATCTGCACCGCAATGGTCAGGCGATGGAGCCGTTTGAAAAAGCCGAATTCGTTTATGCCATCGAAGATGCGGGTCCCAATCAAATTCGTTTCAAACCACAAATGCGTTACAGGGTTAAGGATAATTTTTTTGCAAAATTGCTCGAGCGTTTTTTGATACGCGGCATGTTGCAAAAAAACATGGTCAGCGTCGCGAATGGTCTCAAACAATATTACGAGACCGGTAAGCCCTCCAATCCCGATTTCTCCGCTACCCAGCCGTAGTTAGCTTTCACGCAAAGGTATTCCACATGCAAAAATTGCTCGATCGAGCGGTGCGTGAAGTGGGCTCGGTGTTATTGGGCAAGGAACGGCAAATACGTTTGTCGATTTGTTGCCTGATCAGCGGCGGCCATCTACTGCTTGAAGATTTGCCCGGTATGGGAAAAACCACCTTGTCGCATACCTTGGCGAAAGTGCTCGGGCTGAATTATCGGCGCGTGCAGTTCACCAGCGATTTATTGCCCGGCGACATTCTCGGCGCCAGCATTTTCGATCGCCAGACCAATCAATTTAAATTTTTGCCTGGCCCTATCTTTACGCAAGTTCTGCTGGCGGATGAAATCAATCGTTCGACGCCGAAAACACAATCAGCGCTGCTCGAAGCAATGGCCGAGCAGCAAGTGACGATCGATGGCGAGACGCGGCGTTTGCCCGAACCGTTCTTCGTGATCGCAACGCAAAATCCATTGTCGCAATCCGGCACCTATCCACTGCCCGAATCGCAACTCGATAGATTTTTGATGCGTTTGTCGCTCGGCTATCCGGATGCGGCCGCCGAGCGTCGCCTGCTTGCGGGCGAGGATGCGCAACAGCAGTTGGCGAAGCTGCAACAGTGCGTAACGCTGGAGCAGTTGCAGAAAATTCAGCGGGCGGTCGATCAAGTGCATGCGTCCGAACAGTTACTCGATTATGTTCAGCGCCTGATTGCGTATACACGCAGCGAGCCAGGCTTCGCAGTGGGTCTATCGCCGCGCGGTGCGCTCGCGTTGGTACGCAGTGCGAAAGCATGGGCGTTAATGGGCGGGCGGGGTCATGTCGTGCCGGAGGATGTGCAAACGGTGTTATCGCCGGTCGTCGAGCACCGACTGCACGCGGGTCACGATCGTACCGGCGACGGCGGTGCATTGGTCGAACAATTGCTGCGTAAGGTGGCGGTAGTGTGAGTGCCGAAAAGGCGCAGCCGCAACGGTATTTTGCTCGATGGTGGCAACGTTGGCTGCAGCGCCGGATTCCGGCGGCACGCAGCGTTACACTCGATCAACGTCGAATTTTTATTTTCCCCACGCGTACCGGTTTTTTCTTTTTATTAAGTCTTGCGGTGATGCTGCTCGCCGCGATTAATTATCAGAACAATATGGCGTTCGCGCTGGTGTTCTTTTTATTCAGTCTGTCGATCGTCGCCATTTTGCATACGTTCAGTAATCTCGCGGGCATTTCGATCGACGCGATGCGCGCCATGCCTGCCTTTGCCGGTGATTCTGTGGAGTTCGAGCTGAAATTACGCCGCACCGATCGGCGTGCGCGTTATCTGCTTGAACTTGGTTGGCGCGAGCAACCGTTGATAACCACTGAGCTTGTCGATGTCGATACCGCCACCGTTCGTCTGTTCCATTCGACAGTGCGTAGGGGATGGTTGCGGCCGCAACGATTACTGGTGAAAACCATCTATCCATTGGGTTTGTTGCGCGCGTGGAGTTGGATCGATCTCGATATGGCGGCAATCGTTTATCCGCGTGCGATCGAAGGGCCGCGTCCCGATGACGAGGCGGATAACACACTGCACGGTGAGCGTATGCGCCGAGCAGGCAACGAAGATTTCTATGATTTCCGCCGCTATCGGCCCGGCGATAATTTGCGTCATGTCGTGTGGCGTGCATACGCGAAAGGTCAGCCACTGCAATCGAAACAATTTGCCGAAACCCGATTGCAATCGCATTGGCTGCGTTACGACGCGCTCGATGGCGATCGCGAGCGGCGCCTTAGCGTGTTGTGTTATTGGGTGCTGGAATTGCACCGCCGCGGCGAATTGTTCGGCCTGCAATTGCCAGGGCAACAATTGCAGCCCGATGGCGGCGATGAACATCGCGAACGCGCGTTACGTTTGCTCGCGCTGTTCGGCCAGTCACAGCAACCGCCGCGGTCGGAATCGGATCGATGAAGCGTCCAACGATTCCGCCAGTCGCGGCTTCGCAGCCCTGGATATCGCGTCATGCATTGGGGTGGCTGCTCGCTGCGCAATTGCTGGTAATTACGCCGCACATGCAGCGCTTGCCGATATGGGTAATTGCCGCGTGGCTGCTATGCGTGATATGGCGGATACAGGTATATCGCGGCTTCTGGTCATTTCCCGGGCGCCTCGTAAAAATCGGATTGGTGCTCGGGTGTCTCGCGGGTATTCGAGCGAGCTACGGTACGCCGGTGGGGCTTGAGCCCACCGTGGCTTTGTTGATCAGTTGCTTCAGTTTCAAATTGATTGAGTCGTCGTCGCGGCGCGATGCATATCTATTGATATTTCTCGGTTATTTTGTCGCGCTTACCGAGTTCTTGTTCGGACAGGGACTCGGCACTGTTTTATTTATGACATTGCCGGTGTTGCTGTTAACCGCAGCATTGATTGCATTGCATCAGCAACAACCGCTGCGCTTCGGCTGGCAACCCATCCGCAGCGCCGCGATTATGATCGCGCAGGCACTGCCGCTGATGTTGCTGCTTTTTTTGGTTTTCCCGCGGATAGGCCCGTTGTGGCAAGTGCCGTTGCCTGGCGGCGGCGCAAAGACGGGCATGTCCGACGAGCTTTCTCCCGGTGATATTGCGCAATTATCGCAGTCTTCCGAGTTGGCATTTCGCGCTGCGTTTACCGGCGCGATGCCATCGACACGCGATTTATATTGGCGCGGTCTGGTACTCGATGAGTTCGATGGACGCACCTGGCGCGCCAGCAGTTTCAGCGAATTTCCGCGCACGGACGAAAAACCGCTCGCGGGCGCTTCATTCGACTACGAGGTTTTTCTTGAGCCGACATATCGCCGCTGGCTGTTCGCGTTACAGGTGCCGGCGAGCATCGATCCAAAAACTCAACTCAGCATCGATTACCGTTTGCTTGCGCGCGATATCGTTGCGGAAAAATTTGCTTATCGAGCTCGCGCTTATCCGCAGGCGATGTTCGATGTCGAGCTCGATCCGCGCCTGCGTAAATTCGAGCTGACCTTGCCCAGCCAAGGGAATCCGCGTACTCGCGCTTGGGCAAGTCAGTTACGCGAGCGCTTCGATGACGATGCGCAATTGATCGAATTTTTACTGACGCATTTTCGCCAGCAAAATTATTTCTACACGCTCAAGCCACCATTGCTCGGTGAACACAGCATCGACGAATTTATTTTCGATACGCGCAAAGGATTTTGCGAACATTACGCGAGCTCATTCGTATATCTATTGCGTGCGGCCAATATTCCCGCGCGCGTCGTGGTCGGTTATCAGGGTGGCGAAATCAATCCATTGACTGGCACAGTGCTGGTGCATCAGTTCGATGCGCATGCCTGGGCCGAGGTATGGCTTCCGCAACGTGGCTGGGTACGTTTTGATCCCACCGCTGCAGTCGCACCACAGCGCATTGAAAATGGATTGGAGCGGGCGGTCGGTGCCGGCGAATTTTTATCGGATTCACCGTTGTCTGCGAACCGTTATCGAGCAGTGAATTTATTGAATTGGGCGCGGTATCGATTGGATGCAATGAATTATGCATGGACACGCTGGGTCGTAAATTATCGCGACGATACTCAAACACTCGTGCTGCAAACACTGCTGGGTAAAATCGATCCGCTGCGAATGGTGCTGTTGCTGGTCGGTGGCGGGGCAGTGATGATGTTTATCGCAGCGCTGGGCATTTGGGGTAAGCGCTTATGGCGAACACCCTTGTTGCCGGAACAGCGCGATTATCAAAAATTTTGCGCCAAGCTGGCGCGTGCCGGTTATCCAAAACCCATCGGTATGGGCGTACGCGACTATTGCCATTGGATCTTGCAGCAACAGCCTCAGTGGGAACATATGCAGGAAATCACAGCATGCTACGAGGCCTTGAGCTATCGAAAATTATCGGAATCTCAGCGGCGGCAGTTGCGAAAAAAATTAAGACGAATAATCCGCCGCCCTCTATGAGACTGGTGCTGCTTGGTTGAGATCACAAGCACTCAATTTCATAATACAAATAATAATCCTGCTCGATCGGTTCGGAACGCTCAGCCAGTTTTTTCCAGCCCTTTGCACACAATTGGGCCGATTGTTTATAAAGCGGCTCGATAACATAAAATGCGGAGTAAGGCGTTTTAGCGCTGCGCGTCAATGTGTAGCGTTCGCGAATTTCAAAGCGCTTGCCGGATATCTCCCCCGAATTTGCAGTTTCCACCGAGCCGGATGCTGATGCTGTGGCCGGTTTTGCGTTAGTGGCCGTGGATTGATCCTGATAAGCCTTGGTCGGTGCATTATCTTTTTTATCCCACACTTTTACCGCTTCTTTTTTATCTTTATGAAAATCCTGAAATCTCAATGAATCGGCTTGGTCGATATCCATTTCCTGCGCAAAAGTGACAGCGCTGGTTAATGAAACAAAAAATATTAACGATTTACTGTGTTTGTTCATCTGTAATCCCTCATCGGGTGTCACGCATTAGTAAGAAAAATGTCGCATTGTGCGGCGAGGCGAAAAAGAGGGGGCGTTCGCCCCCTATAGAGTTTGGAGAGCCCAAACGATGAATCAGAATTTCAATTCGTAGCCCACTGCGAACGTTTTGTCTTCGATTGTATCGTCGGTAATGGCGCTATCACCTTCACCTTCGACACTTGCGTAGTATGCGAACAGCTTCGAATTCTTGTTCAGCTTGTAATCGACACCGAGAGCTATCATGGTTAATTCCGTATCGTCGAGACCAGTGGTAACCGGGGTCGACTCGGACATGCCGTATTGCGCTTTCAGTGCCCAATCTTTCACGAACTCCCACTTACCGCTGACGATCCATGCATCCTGTTCATCGTAGTTGCTGGTGAAGTCGCGAATACCTTGCGGACGCGAGTTAATCGTCGGTCCGACATCTTCATCATTTACTTCGGCGGTTTGATAAATTGCACCCAGTTCGACCGGGCCGAGTGTCACTGCGCCAGCCAGACGTACGGTGTCTGTATTCTGAACATTCTGATCGGCCGCGAGGCCAACGTAGAACGACTTGGCTTTATAAGTCAGCGCTAGAGATTGGGCATCGGCGAGGCCATCGTTATCGTCGTCGCCTTCCAATCCACTATCTTCACCTGGCATAGCGGAGATGGTCAGCGCGAAACCGCTAAAATCCGGTGAGGTATACATAACGATATTGGATTCGCGATTTTCACCAACCATGATGTTCTTGATATCGCCAATCGGCAAATCGTTAAATTGGTCGATATCTTCTTGAACGAGTTTGAGTGGAGTATCGTTTTTACCCGCGATCAGCGTGCCCCAGTTGCCTTGCAAACCACCATAAATGTTGCGCTGGTTGAATTCGCTAGAGTTGCTGTCATCGTTATCGTCTTCGGAACCGTCGTCGCCGTCATCTACGTACACTTCGTATTCGAGTTTGTAGATAGCTTTCAGATTGGTTGAAATATCGAAATCACCTTTGACGCCGATGCGCGAGGCGTTGCTTTCCATTTCCCAGTTGTCTTTCTGATCAACTGCTTCAGTGCCATCGCGTTCTTGCAGGTCATATTTGTTCATCGACACGTTAACTTTACCGTAAACCGTCGGGCCCCCGGCAAATGCGGCGCTGGTGGCGCCAATGGTCAGGCCAGCGATAAGCAGCGGTAATAATTTGCGTTTCATCCAGTTTCTCCCCAGTTTAGATATCGTGTTGGTCTAGAGCAGTAGTCCACTTTCGGTGCGCTTGTTTGTTGATATTCGCCGCGCCGAAGTAAGGGCAACCCTTACGTGGCGGCCATGATGTAGCGAATGTGTTACACGGATGTAACGGATGTGTTACACAAATGTGACACGAGGGAACTTTATGAAAGTGATCGAATCGCAGGCTTTTTTATGGAGGGAATTAACTGGATAACGTTAAAGAGAAAGTAATTTGTGGTCGCCGCCGAGCGCAGCGGTATTTGTGGTAATTGTTTTTTCGCTGGTGAATTGAAATAGGTAATGCGGGCCGCCAGCTTTGGGGCCGGTACCAGATTTACCCATCCCGCCAAACGGCTGGGCGCCGACGTTTGCGCCAATAATGTCGCGGTTAATATAGATATTCCCGACGCGTAAGCGCATCGCCAGATTGACTGCTTTCACATGGTTTCGACTATGAAGGCCGCAGGTCAAACCAAAACCCAACGCATTTATCTGATCGACCAAGCCATGAGTTTCCGATTCACGATAACGAAGAATATGCAGAACCGGGCCGAATGCTTCGCGATTGACTTCATCGATACGCATTACTCTCAGTAGCGTCGGTGGTACAAAATTGTCGGTCGCGGGTGCATCGAGTTGAAACAATAGTTGAGGCGAGTGTTCCGTTAAATATCTAATCAACGATGCTTTTGCATCGGGATCGATAACCGGCCCGACGTCTGTTTGCCATTCGATGGGATCGCCGAGGCGTAATTGCTGCATGGCGCCGATAATAAGCGGCTCAATTTCATCGGCGCAGATCTCGGGAGTGCACAATATCCGTAACGCAGAGCAGCGTTGACCTGCGCTGTCGAAGGCAGAGCGAATCACATCGCTTACCAATTGCTGTGGCTGTGCACTGCTATCGGCGATTAATACATTGATGCCGGATGTTTCAGCGATAAAGGGGATCATTTCACCCTCGCGCGCGCTGATAATTTTTCGAATCGCATAGGCTGTTTCAAAACCGCCGGTAAAAACGATACCGTTGATGTCTCGAAGCGCACAAAGATATTGGCCAATGGTTTCGCCGGGGCCTGGCAAGCAATGCAAGATTTCTTGCGGAATTCCGGCTTCGTGCATTAATTCAATAGCGCGTAAAGCCGTGAGCGTTGCTTGCTCGGCAGGTTTCGCTAATACAGCATTGCCGGTTACCAACGCTGCGACGATTTGTCCGCAAAAAATTGCCAGCGGAAAATTCCACGGACTAATGGCGACGAAGATGCCGCGTGGAATTAGTAGAAGTCGATTTTCTTCGCCGGTAATAGATGGTAATTCGTGCACGCACATTTTCGAGCGGGCTTCGCTCGCGTAGTAACGACAGAAATCAATCGCTTCGCGAACTTCTTCGTAAGAATTTTCGAGCGTACGGCCAGTTTCCCGCGTTATCAGCGCAACGAGTTCGGCGCGATGGTGAACGAATAACTCTGCGCAACGTTCGAGAAGCTTCGCGCGATCTTGAATCGACGTCTGTTGCCAGCGTGGTTGATGTGCTTTTGCCGCATTAATTGCGTTATCGCAGTTCGCAAAACTTGCCGCTCGCCAACAACCGATTGGGCTTGATGAATAAGGGTTAACGGCCGCAGTACTTTCTTCGGCTGACGCATAGTTGTACATGCGAACAGCAAATGTGTTCAATATTTTTAAGAAATTGTCGCGCTCCATCTCGTTATGCCAATAGATTCCCGGCGAATTTTCGCGCAGCGGCTTCCACAAATCGTTTGGCAGGGGCAGTGAGGAACGCGCAGCTCGCCATTGCTGCGTCGGATGCGCTGCGAGTAGAGCGATGGGAGTTCGACTATCGTGCAGCTGATGAATGAATGATGTATTTGCGCCATTCTCCAGCAGACGCCGAATCAGATAAGGCAGTAATTCGTGATGCGATCCGACCGGTGCATACACCCGAACGTGCAATTCAGGATATTGCCGTTCCAATATCCGATAGAGTGCTTCGCCCATGCCGTATAGGCGTTGCAGTTCAAAACGCGAAACATCCGGTTGCAGTGCAATCACCGATGCGATTGTGGCGGCATTGTGCGTGGCAAATTGCGGAAAGAATCGTTGCGGATGTTGAAGAATAAATTTTGCACAAGCGAGATAACTGATATCCGTCGCTGATTTGGTGGTGAAAACGGGGTAAGAGGCAAGGCCTCGCTGCTGTGCGCGTTTTATTTCCGTATCCCAATACGCACCTTTTACGAGCCGCACATTGATTCGGGCCGAATATCGATCGGAAAGCTCGGCAAGCCATTGCAGCACGCGCAAGGCACTTTTCGCGTATGCCTGAACCACCAAACCAAAATGACATCGCTCGTGGTTTTCGAGCGCTGCCATTGTTTTCGCGAATAATTGCAGTGAAATTTCCAGACGGTCTGCTTCCTCGGCGTCAATACATACGTCGATGCGTAAGCGTGCGGCTAGTTTTGCAAGGTCGAGTAAGCGGGGAAATAATTCCGCATCGAGACGTTGTTTTTGCGAGCTTGTGTAGCGCGGATGCAGCGCGGATAGCTTGATCGAAACACTTGCACGCAAGGTGTCTGGCGCGGTTTCGGCATGCATGGCTACCTGCTCGATAGCGCTGCGATAAGCGAGAAAATAGCGCTCGCTGTCACGCTCGGTTAGCGCTGCTTCGCCGAGCATATCGAAAGAGTATGTCTGTGCTGATTGAGGAGTGGCATGGCGGAGCGCGATCGGTAAATCTTCGCCGATGACAAATTGTTCGGCGAGATAGCGCATCGCCCGCATCAATGCTTGCCTCAGCAGGGGTTCGCCCAAGGTCTTGGTGAGGCGCCGTAACCACGTTTGCGCATCGCCTTCAGGATGCTCGGTGGCCGACAACCAGCGGCCGGTTAGCGCGAGTCCCCAAGTGGCCGCGTTCACAAACAACGATCCGCTCTGGCCTAGATGCGATTCCCATATCAGCGGGTCCAGAACATCGCGGATTAATCGATCGGCCACGGCCGGCTCGGGAATGCGCAGCAATGCTTCAGCGATGCATGTCAGCGCGACGCCATCGGAAGTGCTGAGCGGATACTCCAGCAGCAATGAATCAATGCCGCTCGGCGGTTGCTTACGAA